>JAIVYS010000007.1:0-17161 GCA_048635325.1 Candidatus Bathyarchaeota archaeon | reverse complement strand
ATCTACCATGCGCTTAAAGAGGCGATACAAAAACCTCTTAAAATGATTTTAGTTTTCGGAAAACCGGGAACTGGAAAAAGTATGATGCTTAACAAGCTCTATAAAGAACTCTCACCTAAACAGAAAATCGTCTACATTCAGACACCTGTTATAGATGAAACCGAGTTTTTTAAGGTCTTGGCTTATGAAATATACCGTTTCAACACTCCTGATACACTCAACTTTACACAATTTATTGAGATTGCAAACCACTATGAGATAGAGGTCACACCAATTGTCATTCTTGATGAAGCACAACTCTACTCTGAATCATTAATGGAGAAGATCCGTCTTATTTCAGATTCAAGAAAAGTTAAATTTATTTTTGCACTGCATAAAACAGAAAAAGAGGACCTAATCGCCAAAGAACATTTCCAAACACGTATTTGGGAGAGCCAAGAGCTGCAAAATGCTACGGCATCGGAATTGACACTCTACATCCATAAGAAGCTTCTGCGTGCAAACTTTTTTGATCTGGCCAATATGTTCAGTGACAGAAGTGTTAAACGTATTCACAAATTCACAGATGGGAACTATCGTGATACCAACAAACTTCTCTATGGACTCTTTGAAATATGCAGTTGGTATGAGAGAAATGATCCCGCTAAAATCAGACACAAATCTATGCCAACAAAACTGATAGAGATGGCCGCTATTCACACAGGATTTATTGATGCTTAATGTCTTAGAGTTAGAGAAAAAGTGGTCTAAATACCACTTAAAAAAGATATTACCACTTTATATTGCATCCTTTATCCTTGTAATTATTGCCGGTGCATCTTCGTATTTATACTTAATGCAACCCAAAACAGTTTCAGCTCTTATAAAAGAAGAAAAAGCTCCTGAAAAGGCGGACGATGCCGTGGTGGAAGAAACCGCAACTGATGTTGAGAACAAGGCGTCTGCTGAGAAAGAGCCCTCCTCTAAAAAAGGTGAATCCTCTTGAAATCAAAATCATCAATAAGGGACATGTCTGTTGAGGATCTCAACAAGAAGCTCTCTGAGTATCGCCTTGAGCTTGCAAAGCAGAAGGGCAAGTCCTATATGGGTGTTGTGCCTGACAATCCGGGAAATATCAAAAAAATGAAAAAAGATGTCGCAAGAATACATACTGTATTGAAATCGCGCGAAAAAAAGTCATGAGTTTAGATGGCTGAAATTCGGCCAATAAAAAAATGAGGTTTGAAAAACAAAATGGAAAATGTTTGTCCAAAGTGCGGGCTTCCAAAAGAGCTCTGTGTCTGTGAAACAATATCCAAAGAGGCACAGAAGATAAGAATATACACAGTGCAAAAGCGTTTCAAAAAGGTTTCCACAATTGTGGCAGGCCTTGATGAAAAGACAATAAGCCTGAAAGACCTGACAAAGAAGCTGAAAAGCGCGCTTGCATGCGGCGGAACCTCAAAGAACGGCAAGATCGAAGTGCAGGGAAACCATGTGCAAAAAGTGCGCGAGCTTTTGATCAAGGAAGGGTTCAGCAAGGAAAGCATAGAATACTGAGGCAATATGCAGGGATGAAACACATGCCAAAAGAAACCCCTTCGTCCTATGGCATTATGCCGGAAAACATAATGCGCCATGAGCTTATCGGTCTCCAGTGCACGGTTTCCAAATGCAGTGACATAAAAAAAACAGGCATTTCAGGAAAGATAATAGACGAGACGCAAAAGACGCTTCGAATTGAAACAGGGGAAAAAGAGTTCCTTGTTGCAAAAAAGGATTGTATGTTTGACATGCATCTTCCGCAGGGAGATGTTGTTGAGGTCAACGGAAAAATACTTTACGGACGCCCCGAAGAAAGGATAAAGAAAAAATTTGCGAAAACATGGAGAGAGTTGAAATGAGCACGCAAAAAACAAAAGATATAGGACTTGATGTCAAGGCACCAAAAGATGTGTGTGAGGACGCGCTTTGCCCGTTCCACGGCAACCTGAAGGTGCGCGGACGAATATTTACCGGAACGGTTGTTTCAGATAAGGCTGCGAAAAGCGTAGTAGTCGAGTGGCCATACCTGATTAAAGTCAAAAAATACGAAAGATATATGCGGAAAAGATCGCGCGTTGTTGCCCACAGCCCTTCATGCATCAGTGCAAGAAAAGGTGACCGCGTCAAAATAGCAGAGTGCCGCCCGATAAGCAAGACCAAAAAATTTGTTGTAATTGAAAACATTCCAAAAGAGTGAGATAGTTATGAAAGCAATATCCAAGATGCCGACAAGAGGAGTTCAGGTAGGCACAAGGCTTGCATGCGCAGACAATACAGGCGCAAAGCTACTTGAGATTATTGCAGTAAAGAAGTTTGGCGGCAGGAGAAAAAGAAGGCCTGCGTGCGGTGTGGGTGCTGTAGTGATATGCGCTGTAAAAGGCGGGGTGCAAAAGATGATGCACGAAAAGGTGACTGCTGTCGTGGTAAGGCAGGCAATGCCATACAGAAGGCCAAACGGCATGATGGTGCGCTTTGAGGACAATGCCGCTGTGCTGATTGATGAGAAAAATGAGCCCAAGGGAAAAGAAATCAAGGGCGTTGTTGCAAAAGAGGCAGTAGAGCGCTTCTCTTCAATAGGTAAAATAGCAAATGTTGTGTTATAGTTGTGATGTTATGAAAAGTGTTTTTTCAAAATCCTGGAAATCAAGCATACAGCCGAGAAAGCAAAGAAAGTATGTTTATAACGCCCCTGAGCACATCAAGGGAACGCTTTTGTCAGCGCCGCTTTCAAAAAGCCTGAGAAATGAGTTTGGGACAAGGTCTATGCGCATTGTCAAGGGTGACAAAGTGAAGGTCATTCGCGGAAGCTTTGCAGGAACATCAGGAGATGTGCTTCGGGTTGATGCAAAAAAAGGAAAAATATTTATTCAGGAAGCTTCAAGGAAAAAGGTTGCCGGTACAGAGATACAGGTGCCGCTTGTGCCTTCAAATGTTATGATAGTAGAGCCTGAAACAAAGGATTCAAAGAGAATGGCAGCATTTAAGAGAAAAAAAAGCAAGATTGTTTCGGGCGGCAAGCCGACCGGGAAAAAAGCAGAGGTAGCGCAGGCACCAAAAGAGGAAAAAACACCACCAAAGCCAACTGAAAAGCCTGCAGCAGTTTCAAAGAAAGAGTGAGCACTATGACCCGAACAAAAAGATACGTTATATCAAAGCATATTCCTGTTGAGAGAAAGACAAAAAAATATGTTATCAGCCCCAGAGCAGGGCCTCATGGCAAAGAGCAATGCATTCCACTCGGAGTTGTTGTTCGGGACATCCTGAAGCTGGCAGATACAGGGCGCGATACCAAGCGCATACTTGGAAAGCGCGAAGTGTTTGTTGACGGGCGTGCAAGACAGGACAATGCATATCCTGTAGGTGTTATGGATGTTGTGTCGCTTCCAAAGACAAAGAAGAACTATCGCATGCTTCCGAAAAAAGGAAAGCTTACGCTTTTGGAAACAACATCAGAGCGCTCAAAGTTCAAGCTTTCAAAGATAATAGGAAAGACAACACTCAGTGGAGGAACAGTTCAGCTTAACCTTCACGACGGCAGGAACATAAGAGTTCCTGTAAAAGACTCAAAGAAACCTGTGGAAGACGTATACGCTACAGGAGATACCCTGAAGGTATCTGTTCCTGACCAGAAAATAATTGGGCACTACCCATTCAAGCAGGGTGCTGTTGCGATGATTATTGACGGAAGCCACGCAGGGCTTGTCGGAAACGTCAAAGAGGTTGTCTCAACACGTGATATGCAGAGAGCGCACGCTGTTTTATCAACTGACGGGAAGGAGACAACAACAGTCAAGGACTATGTTTTTGTAATAGGAAAGGAGAAAGCAGAGATATTGGTGGAATGATTTTATGGCAGATTCAGTAAATCCTATGAAAAATATGAGGATTGAGAAGGTTACGCTTTCGATTGCAACAGGAGGCGTTCCTGAAAATGTAGAGAATGCGTTTCAGCTTGCCAAAAGGCTTACAGGCTGCAAGCCCCTGAAGACTCTTGCATCAAGAAAGGCAAGGACCTTTCGTATGAGGCGCGGCCTTCCAATAGGCGTTAAGGTTACTATGAGGTGCGAGAAGGGCGCGAAGTTCCTGAACAAAGTTGTTGAGGCTCTTGACAGGAAGCTTACTTCAAAGACATTTGACGGAGAGGGAAATTTCAGCTTTGGCTTGAAAGAGTATCTTGATATTCCCGGAGAGAAATATGATCCTAAGCTTGGCGTTATAGGGATGAACATAAACGTCACTTTAGGAAGGCCGGGATTTCGCATAAAAAGAAGAAAGATGAAAAAATCATGCGTTTCGCCTGCACACAGGATAAAAAAGGAAGAGGCAATCGAATTCGCAAAAAAGGAGCTAAACATAAGTGTGATATGATATGGGTGACCACAGAAAATCTATGAAGATGTTTGCATCAAAGCCGGCAAAGCTTGCTAAGTTCAAGAAGCACAATATGCCTCTTGAAAGAGAGCACGGTCTCGGCAACTCTGTCTGCAAAAGATGCGGCAAAAAGGGAAGGGGCGTCATAACCAAGTACAATCTATATATTTGCAGGCGCTGCTTTCGGGAGATTGCAAAGACAATCGGGTTTAAAAGATACAGTTGATGGTGATTGAATGCTTCATAATACTTTGGCTGACGCGCTTTCTGCAATAAAGAATGCAGAGAAAGCGAGCAAGAAAACATGCACTGTAGAGCATGTCTCAAACCTGCTCGTAGACATACTTCGCATAATGAAAGAGGGCGGCTACATAAAGGATTTTGAAATAAAAGACACAATCCGCGGAAGGTTGGCAAATGTCGTGCTTTCAGGGACACTCAATGACTGCAAGGCAATTGTTCCCAGATTTTTCATAAAGAAAACAGAGTATGTCTCATGGGAGAAAAGGTTTCTGCCTGCATCAGAGATTGGCATGCTTATTGTCTCAACATCAAAAGGTGTGAAGAGCAACAGGGAAATAAAAGGAAAAATCGGGGGCGCTCTCGTAGCGTATGTTTATTGATTGTGGTTATTATGGAGATTACGCTTGACATGCCCGAAGGAGTGCAGGTCTCAAAAGAAGGAGACGCCCTTAATGTCAGCGGCTCCAAAGGAAGTGTGAAAAAAGTGTTTTCGCACCCGCGCGTTGCACTTGATATTTCAGACAAGATAAAGATAAGCACTTCGTCAAAAGCAAGAAAGGACAGGGCTGTTGCAGGCACATGGGCCGCACACCTGAAGAATATGTTTGCAGGTGTCGAGAAGGGCTATGAGTATAAGATGAAAATCATATTTACGCACTTTCCCATGATTGTCAAGCAAGAGACTAACAAAATCATAATTGCGAACTTCATGGGTGAGAAAGGAACGCGCACTGCAGCGATTGTAGGGAACACAGAGGTCAAGATCGAAAAGGAGTATCTGACCATGAGCGGCCCGGACAAGGAAGAAGTTTCCCAGAGCGCGGCGAACGTTGAGCAGGCATGCAGAAAAAAGAAAAAGGACTTGCGCGTTTTTCATGACGGCATTTACATTTGTTCAAAAGGTTAGATGATTATGGCAGAAGACACAAAAAAAAGCCTTGAGGCAAGAAAGATCATAAAAGGGAAAAAGCCTGACTTTCCGCGCACTGATGCAAACAAAATAAAGAGGCTCTCGCGAAGCGGTTGGAGAAGGGCAAAAGGGCGCGATAACAAGATTCGCCGAAGGCTTAGAGGTGCAAGGCCCTCACCAAGCTTTGGTTCGCCGAAGGCTGTCCGGGGAATGCACCCAAGAGGCATGTTTGAAGTGATAGTATATAATCTCAAAGACCTTGCAGATGTTGGAAAGGAAGTGGTTGTCCGGATTGCAGCATCTGTTGGCAACAGGAAAAAAATCGGGGTTGTCCGGGAAGCAAAAAAGCTTGGACTGCATGTTTTGAACCCGCGCATCCTGATAAAAAAGCCGAAAGAGGCAAAAAAGAAAGACAAAAAATCTACAGATAAAGAAGGTGTCAAAAAAAGCGCTGAAGCAAAAGACAAGAAAAATTGAGGTGGTACTTTGTTGAGTGTGGCTAATTTCATGAATGTAGGCAAAAAGCAGTGTCCGCGTTGCGGGCGAGTCGGAAACGAGCGAAAGGAGCAGGGAATAAACTTTTTTGAGTGCCCTATATGCCACACAGAATATACACCTGAACTCATATTGTCTATTGGCGATGGCGAGTTCGAATTTGAGAACAATTGACAACTTGATATTTTAGTTATGGTGACAAGATGAATTTGAGAAACAAGCGCCGCATGGCATCGGAAATACTCGGTGTCGGATCCGGGCGCGTAAAGATAGACCCGATGAAGGGATCTGATGTGGCAGCAGCCATAACAAAGGATGATGTTCGAAAGCTGATTTCAGGTGGCACAATAGTTGCGCTGCCTGCAAGAGGAATCAGCACTGCGCGCTCAAAAGTGAAGCTTGCGCAGAAAAAGAAGGGCCGAAGCAAAGGCCACGGAAGGCGCCGCGGAACCAAGAACACGCGCGAGCCGAAAAAAGCGGCATGGATAAAGACAATTCGCGCCATAAGGAAATTTTTGAGTGAGTACAAAGAGAAAAAGAAAATTACGACCTCAGAATACCGCAAGCTATACCGCACTGCTGACGGCGGCAGTTTCAAGAGCATTGCATATTTAAAACAGTACATTGGCAAGATGAAGGAAAAAACAAAGTGATATATTATGAAATCAAGGCATGTGGCAACATTTCGAAGAAGAAAAGAAGGAAAGACAGACTATAAGAAGCGCCTTAAGCTTCTTTCGTCAGGAAAGCCGAGGCTTGTTGTCAGGGTGACCGGCAGGAATGTAATTGTTCAAATCATAGAGTATGTTCTTGAAGGAGACAAAACCCAGGTAAGTGCAGTGAGCAGTGAGCTCAAGGCGTTCGGCTGGAGTGCTTATACGAAAAACATACCTTCTGCTTATCTTACAGGCCTTTTGTGCGCAAAGAGAGCGGCAAAAAAGAAGATATCATCAGTAATTCTTGACATAGGGCTGCACACACCTGCCAAAGGCTCGCGCGTGTTTGCCGTACTTGCGGGCGCAGTAGACGGCGGGCTTGAGATACCTCATGAAAAAAATGTCCTGCCTGTTGAGTCAAGGCTCAATGGAAGCCATATAGATGAAAAGACAAAATCTGCCTTTGAAAAAGCCAAGGCAAAGATAAATAGCAAGTGAGTTGATTATGATGGGCGATACAAAATCAAGCTGGGTTCCGAAGACAGGGCTCGGAAGAAAAGTCATGAACGGGGAAATAACCTCTATTGACGAAATATTCGATAAAGGCCTCATTATAAGGGAGCCTGAAATCGTTGATGTGCTTGTTCCTGAACTTGAGACATATCTTATCAGAACCGGCGGAATGCCGGGCAAGGGCGGCGGGAAAAGCAGGACATCTGTTCGGGTAACAACGCGCATGCACAAGCCAGGGCGCAGAAGGACACTTCATGCTTTAGTCATTGCAGGAAACTGCAACGGTTTTTTAGGGATGGGATATGCAACAGGAGAGGATGCCCAGCGGGCAATCCATAAGGCAGAGAGACAGGCAAAATTGCATGTAATCCCGATACGCAGGGGATGCGGTTCGTGGGAATGCGGATGCGGCGGCAATCACTCGCTTCCGTTTAAAGTAAAGGGCAGATCAGGATCAATAAATGTAGAGCTGCTTCCGGCACCGCTTGGCCTTGGCCTTTGCGTTGCGCACGAAATGAAAAAGCTTATGCAGTTTGCAGGAATAACAGATGTCTGGGCGCGCTCATTCGGGAATACAGGCTCAAGGCTTAATTTTGCAAGGGCAACATTCGAGGCACTGAAATCAGTGAATAAGATGAGGATGCCTGCAGGAGCGCAGGAATCAGAAGAGAGTGCGCAGAAGCCGGAGGCTGTAAAAGAGAAAGAGCCAGAAGCAAAGAAAGAGGAACAGCCAAAGGAAGCACCTGCAAAAAAGGAAGAAAAAGCTCCTGTAAAAGAAGCAAAGCCTGCTGAAGAAAAAAAAGATACAGGCAAGAAAGATGATGCTGTAAAAGAGGAAGTTCCAAAGAAAGAGCCTGTAAAAGAAAAGGTGAAACCAGAGACATCTGAAAAGAAAGCAGAGCCAGCAAAGCCGGAAGAAAAGGCTGAGAAGAAACCAAAAGAACCGGCAGCTAAAAAAGAGGAAAAAGCTCCTGTAAAAGAAGAAAAGCCCGCGGAGGCTGCAAAAAAATCCGATGAAAAACCAACAAAAGCAATGCCTGAGAAAAAAGTAGAGATAAAAAAAGAGGAAATCAAGGCCGAAAAGAAAGCAGACCCTAAATCTTCGGAAGCTTCAGCAGTTGTAGATGAAAAAAAGAAGCCAGACACTGGCAAAGACGGTGAGGAAGTTGAAAGCAAGCCAAAAGAATGATGCCAAAGCACCAGATACATACTACGCGGTAGTACGTGTTCGTGGAACTCCTGACGTAAGGAAAGAGATAAGGGAAAGCCTTTCACTCATCGGGCTGAAAAAGACACACCACTGCATTATTATTCCAAAAACGCCTTCATATGACGGCATGATTAAGAAAATCAAAGACTATGTTACCTGGGGGGAAGTAAGCAAGGAGTTTGCAGACAAGCTCCTTAAAAATGCAGAGAATGAGAAACTTGTCAGGCTTCACCCACCCAAAAAAGGCCATGGAAAAAAAGGCGTAAAACTCGCCTTTAAGCAGGGCGGTTCACTTGGCTACAGGGGAGAGAAAATCTCTGAATTGATTGAAAGGATGATGTAATCGGGGTATGATTGTATATGGTTGTCAGGACAAAAGGCAAATCAAACAAAAGACGGGCAAGCAGGACGCATGGCTGGGGCAGCCCGAAAAAGCACAGGGGCTCCGGGAGCCGCGGAGGCGTTGGAAATGCCGGGCGGGGCAAAAAAGGCCAGCAGATGATGACGCTCATGCATAATATTGGGTTTAAGCTTGGAAAGTCAGGGTTTGTCAAGCCGCCAAGCACTGTTTTTGCTGACACGACAATAAATGTTGGCTTGCTTGACAGTAACATCCAAAAATTTCTTGACAGCAAAATTGCAAAAAAAGCAAAGGACGCAGTTGAGATAAATGTTTCGTCTCTTGGCTGTACAAAGGTTCTTGGTTCAGGGAAAGTCACAGCAAAGCTCATTGTTATAGCAAAAAAATTCTCTTCAAGCGCCAAGGCAAAAATAGAGGCTGCCGGCGGCGAAGCAAAACTCATTGAAAATGATGTTGGTGAGTCAGATAAGAAAACAGCAAACAGCAGTAATCAGACAGAGAACCAACCGCGTTCTTAATAGTTGTCTGCGTAATTAGAGGAATCGAGTTTTATGAATTATGAAGCGCTTGTGCAAAAACTGCCTGGTGTTGCATCTCCTGTAAAGCGCCAGACATTCAATGAGAAATTAAAATGGACAGGAATAGTTCTTGGAATATTTTTTCTTCTTTCAGAAACATTTCTTTTGAGAATAAACCCTGCAACACTTGAGTCATTCAAGCAGCTTGCAACCCTGATGGGGGCAAGTTTCGGGACTATTGTGACTCTTGGTATCGGCCCAATTGTCTCGGCAAGCATTATACTTCAGCTTCTTGTGGGAGCGAAAATCATAAACTGGGACCTTTCAAGCCAGCATGGGCGTGTCATGTTTCAGGGCACACAGAAACTTCTTGCTTATCTTTTTGCGCTTCTGGAAGCGGTAGCATACGTTGCATTCGGGGCAATAGCACCCGATGTTGCTGCAACGGGTGTAATGCTTTTTGTCATACTGCAGATTGCAATCGGCGGGTGGCTCGTCATACTTCTTGACGAGGTTGTATCAAAATGGGGCTTTGGCTCCGGAGTATCGCTTTTCATAGCTGCCGGAATAAGCAAGCAGCTGTTCATACAGGGATTTAGTATACTTCGCTCTGAAACAGGGCAGTTTGTCGGGGCGGTTCCTGCACTTATAGATAATGTTTTGGCAGGTAATATGGGCCTGAACCTTCTTACAAGCTACGGGGTTCCGATAATTTCCACATTAGCAGTGTTTGCTATTGTCATATACGCGCAGGCAATGCGCGTTGAAATACCGCTTGCATTCGGTGCATTTCGCGGGTTTGGCAGAAAATGGCCATTAAAATTCATTTACACAAACGTTCTTCCTGTTATACTTACTGCAGCACTTCTCATAAATCTTCAGGTTTGGGGACGGTTGCTTGCAAGTTCCACCCCCGAGAATCCATCTCTTGAGTGTGGCATAATAGGGTGTTTTGTTGACGGGCAGCCATCGAGCGGTTTCATACACCTTCTGACACCGCCACGGCAGTTCATAATAGATTTAATCCAGGGAACCCTGATAGGTGACGAGCTATTGAGAGTCATAGTTTATACTACATTTATGGTTGTAGGAAGCGCGGTATTTTCCATATTCTGGATGAATACAGCGGGCATGGACTCAAAAAACGTTGCAAAGCAGATACAGGGAGCTGGCATGCAGATACCGGGATTCAGGCGCGACCCGCGTGTAATAGAGCGAGTGCTTGAGCGATACATCCCTGCGCTTGCAGTTCTTGGAGGTGCGTTTGTCGGGTTTTTGTCCGCGCTTGCGGACTTCACAGGCGCACTTGTAAGCGGTACAGGGCTTTTGCTTACAGTCATGATTACATACCAACTATATGAAGAGCTTGCAACAAAGCATATGGAGGATATGCATCCGTTGCTTAGGCAGTTCATGGCTAAATAGGTGGAGATTTTATGCAGACAGCATACGCGATAATGGATGTGGCTTTTGAGCCTGCAGTGTCAGCAGGGCCTTTATGGGTCATAGCCCTTGCAGCAGTGATAGTTTCGCTCCTGTTTACAGGAATATACATTTTGTTTGTCAACAAGAGAAAGGCAAACCACATAAAGACAGAGCTAAAGGAAACAAAAAAGAAAATGGATAAGGCAAAAAAGAATAAAGATGAAAAGCAGATGAAAGTTTTAATGGGACAGATGCTTAAGATTCAGCACCAACAGATGATGTTGTCTATCAAGCCAATGATAGTTTCCCTGCTTTTTGTCGGAGTCATATTTTCATGGCTGTCATTCATGTACGGCGATGTTTCTGTACCTGTTGTTGATGGTGCGGGCGAGTTCAAGCGCAGTGACTTTACAGACACTATTGGCCTTGCCGGAGAGGGTAGTGGAATGATTGTCTCCTTTACAGGAGGAGTGCCTGCGACAAAAATCGGGCAAACTGTAGAGATTAGTGACGTACTATGGGAACTTGAGTACAAGGAAGACATAAGAGGGCGCATACAGAAGATTACAGGCGCAGATAAGACAGAGGGAATTGTATTTAAAAACATAGAGGCAAAGTTCAATGTGCCATTCAGTGAAAAGAAAGTCAGCTGGTTGTGGCTTTATATCATTGTCTCGTTTCCGGTGACAATGGTTTCACGGAAAGTGCTGGGCGTTGATTAATAGGATATTTATGAGGTGTTTAATATGGTTAGGCCAAGTTTGAGAACAAGGGCAATAAAGAAGAAAAGGTTAACTCTTCCTGGTGGAGAGAAGACCACACATTACAGGAAAAAGCATGTTTCCAAGGCGCACTGCTCAGAGTGCGGGAGCGAGCTTGCAGGGGTTCCTGCAAAAAGGGCAGCAGAGGTCAAGAAAATCCCGAAGACTTCAAGGCGCCCTGAGAGGGCATACGGGGGAACACTCTGCCACGCATGCGTTGACAAGAAAATGAGGCAGAAAGCACGGGAACTTTAAGGTGATATTCTATGTCAGAAGTATTTGAAATTGGACGGGTTTGTGTAAAGACGCGCGGACGAATGGCAGGAAAGCTCTGTGTTGTTACAGGCATTCTTGACAAGAGCTTTGCAGAGGTCACAGGGCCAAAGGAGCTTACAGGTGTCAAGAGAAAGCGCTCGAATATAGACCATCTTGAGCCTACAAAGCACAAGCTTGACATAAAAGAGAAGGCAGTTGACAAAACAGTTCTTGAGGCAATTGAAAAAGCAGGAATTAAAGAGCTTTTTGAAGGGAAGAAGAAGTAATTGTTCTTTATCACGGTCATGGTGTGGAGCCTTTAATCATCAAGATTAAATCTAGTGCGCCCTGTTTCACTTCAGGAGACATTGTTAGCACCACGATAATAATAAATAAAACAACAAGTGCCACCTCAATTACATATGCATGCATTCCTTTGCGTTTTTTCAACATATCCATTAAATCACCTCATGTGTTTCCGGGTTGTATTCGCGCGCTCTTTTTATAAGACGCGCATTCTTTTTAAAGTAACTTTAGGTCGGAGTTGCCGGTTGGAGAGTTTTTGAGCTATGCTCAAATCTGCGAAAACCAAAGGTTTTCGAGCCCTCGAAAGTCAAAGACTTTCAAGGAAGCTTTGAACGAAGCTTGCGTAGTGAGATGACTTATCACCGAACCAACATCATTGAAAATGCTTTGCATTTTCATGATTTTGAAAATTGAAATTTTCAATTTTCGAAATTAGAAATTGCATTGCAATTTCGAAAACCTCACAAACATAGTTTGCAAGGAACCCCGTCCTTCAGGGCGGGGTTGAACCAAGGTGGTATGATTTTGTTTTAGGGGTTGCTGCCGTCTTTTTTTCTAAAAAAGAAGATACTATCCTTACGTGAAAGAAATGAAAAAATCAAAACATTTAAATAGAACGTTTACTCTTTAGTAAAAAGTAAAAATGAAATATAAAAAAATAAAATTTCCAGAAGACGAATCTGCTCATAATAATATAATTGAGTGGTGGTATTTTAATGGAAATCTAAAGGATAAAAAAGACAATAAATATGCTTTTATGAATTGTCTATTTAAAGTTGATGTAAACAAAGTTAAAATTCCTTTTTTAAAAGTTCCATTTAAAACAGCTTATTTTTCTCATTCACTTTTATCAGATATTAAGGAGAATAAATTCTATCCAGAAGTCAATCCTCTTTCTGTTGTATCTATCGATAGCTTTTCAAAACAATTACTTTTTATTAATTATGCTATTCCTTCTTTAAGGGGCCATATTAATTATATAATTGAGCGTCTTGAAAAATCTGAATATCATATCAAAACCAAAGATCTTGATTTGGTAATGACTTCAACAAAAAAGCCTTTATTAGAAGGGGGCAAGGGATTTGTAGATTTGAAACCGGAAAAAACATATTATTATTCCTTAACTAATTTACGAACTAAGGGAAAAATAAAAATTAAAAATAAATGGATTGAGGTTACAGGAAAATCGTGGATGGATCATCAGTGGGCAGATGTTTCTTATAGCAAAAACAAATGGACTTGGTTCTCAATACAATTGCAGAATAATATGGAGATTGTATGTTTTGAGTATGATAATGGAAAAAACAAAACATATTTTGCAAGCATTTCCTATCCAGATAATAAACAAAAACATTTTTCTGAAGTTGAATTTAAAGATCTTGGAAAAAAATGGAAGAGTGAAAAAACAGGAACAATATACCCCCTTTCCTGGGAAATAAAAATCCCCGAAGAAAAGATTACTTTGAAAGTTGAATCATTAATCAATAATCAAGAGATGAATTTTGGAACAATTAATTATTGGGAAGGGGCATTAAATGTAAAGGGGCAAATAGATAAGAAAAAGATTAAAGGGGAGGGATTCATGGAATTGGTGGGTTATCCTTCAGATTACACTAAAATAAAATTTTTAAAAGAAGAAGCAATCTGGGCTTTGAAGAAATCTTTAGTTTATGTTAAAAAGGGAAAGACAATAGTTATTAATGATATTAAAGAAAGGGTAAATAATATTGTTGAAAAATAACAATCCAAGAAGGTTTCCCTGAGGTTTCATAATCATACAAGAAATTCCAGTGTATAATGAAAAACATAAATGTAGATGAGCGACCTTGGGAAGACTTTCAAAAATGCCATAATCCATGGGTAATCCTCCCCGTACTTATGCCAGACCATCTCCAGAAATTCCCCGATATAAGTGGCAACAACACACTTAACCATAACATCCGAAACAGGGATGTACGGTATGATGAGCGCAAGAAACGAAAACAAAAAAATCCTCTCGTACTCGAGAGCATCCTGGTGCCCTGAGGGGAGCATCAGTGCAACCACATAAGTGCAAAACACAATCAGCACACCAATCCACGGGTGAAACAAAACAGACCCGAGCACAGCACCCATAAGCGAAAAATCAAGCCCGATATAGACCGGCAAAAACGACTGCACAACAAGCGCAACCGCCCCAAGGACAACAAGCAAAGGCGCAAGAACAACAGCCTTCGGCGAAACCATATACAAAAGAGGCAGCAAAACAAGCAACATCGCCATCTGCGGCCCGGAGCAATAATACTTCACTTTAAGGCTGATGCCGCGCACCCATTCATGAGTGACACTGCTCCCGAAATTAACCTCCTCTGCCCGCGTATTCATGTAGTGAAACGCGCCAAGAATACCGGAATACTTCTTTTCCTTTGCAAATTCAATTTCCACACTGCCACTGCTTTTTCCGGCACATTTATCCTTTTGAATTCCCTCGCGATTATAGAGATGAAGGCGGTGGATACTTGCACTCCCATCGCTTTCACAGGATGCTGTATTTGCAACACGCTCAGGATATTTCTTTTCATTCTTTGCTTCTTTCCCTGAATCACAACCCAGTACACTCAAAATCAGATTAATAATTTTTCCGAACATTCATTTCACCATGTTAGGGACACCTAACATTTAATCAACAAAAAACACATCAGTAATCTTCACCATCTGAAACTTAAGCAAACCCAAGCAAGAGCCCGCCTTGATACACAACAACTGCGCACACCCATGCAACAACCGATGTATACACAACAACAAACAAGGGCCACTTCCACGAGTTAGTCTCGCGCCGAATCGCTGCAACAACAGCCATGCACGGCACATAAAGAAGCACCATAACAACAAAAGCCGCAGCAGAAAGCGGCGTAAAATGGCTATGGATCAGTGCCCCCAGGCCTTCGTCTTCTACATCATAAAGTGTCCCGAAAGTCCCGACAACAACCTCTTTTGCAGCAAAACCAAACATGAGTGCAACTGCCGGCTGCCATTCCCCGAACCCGCACGGCCCAAATACGGGCGCAATAAATCCACCCATCTGCCCTATCACACTTTCTTCTGAAGCATACTCAACCCCCCACGGCATGCTTGCAAGCACCCATATAACAATCACAATCGCAAAAATAATCGTACCTGCCTTCTTTACAAACAGCCACGACCTCTCGCAAGTATGAATCAAAATTCCCTTGACCGCAGGCCACCTGTAAGGCGGCAGCTCCATGACAAGCGGCGAAGAAAGGCCGCGAAACAGGGTCCTCTTAAAAAGCATTCCGCTAAGCAGGGCAACAAAAATCCCAAAAAGATATATCAAAAATATAATGGTTCCCTGATGGGCACTAAAAAACGCCCCAACAAACAGCACATACACAGGCAGCCTTGCAGAGCAGGACATAAACGGGTTTATGAGCATTGTAAGAATCCTGTCTTTTTCACTTTCAAGATTCCTTGTTGCCATTATGGCAGGCACATTGCACCCAAACCCGATAATCATGGGAATAAATGACTTTCCGTGAAGCCCGACCCTGTGCATGACCTTATCCATAATAAACGCAGCCCTCGCCATATAGCCGGAAGCCTCCATAATTGCAATCATCATAAACAAAAGAAAAATATTTGGTACAAAAATCAGAACAGACCCGATACCGTTGATAATCCCGTCAACCACAAGCGAGCCAACCCATGCAGGCAGCAGGGTTGCGTTCTCAATAAAGGTTCCTGTGGATTCGGCAAGCCACCCGAATCCTGTGTCAATAATATCCATGAACGGCGCACCAAAAGCAAAGGTCACATTAAACATAACCCACATCAGCGCAAAAAATATCGGGATTCCGAGCGCGCGATGCATAACAACCTTGTCAAGATTCTCCGAAGCACTCAGCCGGTTAATCTCTTTTTTTACAACTGCTTCCTTCATAAGCCCCCCTATAAAGCCATAGCGCGCGTCTGCAACTGAAGTATCAACATCCTCCCCGAAAACATCCTGTAAATGTTTCCTGTTTTTCGCTGCCTCTTCTAGAATGATTCTGCTTTTTTCAATTGCCTTAACTTTATTAATCACTTCATTATCGTTCTCAAGCAATTTGAGGGCAATCCACTTTGGGCCGTATTTTTCCGGTAACTTGATTGTTTTCTTAATCAATTCTTCAAGTTTTGCGATATGATCTTCAAGCTCAGCACCATAAGTAATGAGCGATTTTTTCTTTTTTCTCCCGGTTAAGGAAATTGCTTTGTCCAGCAATTTACCAGTCCCTGTTTTTTTGTTTGCCTCGATTTTGACAACAGGCACACCCAAAAAACGGGCAATCTTTTTTTCATCTATTGTTATTTTTGCCCTTTTTGCAAGGTCAACCATGTTGAGGGCGACAATGACATTGGCACCCATCTCAATAAGCTGGACCGCCAGATACAGGTTTCTTTCAAGATTGGTTGCATCCACTATGTGGACAACAACATCAGGGCATTCATTGACAACGAAATCCCTTGCCACAAGTTCTTCTATAGAGTAAGCAGTTAAGCTGTATGTTCCGGGCAAATCAACAACATTGATTTCATGCCCTTTATACTTTAGGGTTCCTTCTTTTTTTTCCACTGTTTTGCCCGGCCAGTTTCCAACATGCTGGCGGCTTCCGGTCAAAGCATTGAATAATGTTGACTTGCCCACATTGGGGTTTCCTGCCAGAGCCATTGTCAGTTTTTTGTCCATATTATTCAACCATTATTTTGTGCACTTCCCCGCGCCCGAGAATGACCTTTGAATCAAGGACACTGACAATCACAGGCCCTGAAAAGTCGTTTCTCACAACTTCCACTTTAACTCCCTCGTAAATTCCAAGGTCGCTTAATCTTTTTCTTAAGCAAACTCCGCTAGCTATTTCCTTTATTAAGACTTTTTTCCCGCATTCCGCCATAGCCAAAGACATGAGCAATCAAACCACATCCACTGTTATGTTTGCGGCTTCTTTTTTTCTCAAAGAAAGATCATAGCCCTTTATTTTCACTTCAATCGGGTCTCCTAAAGGAGCAACTTTTTTAACTTCTATCATGGCTCCCTTGACCAGGCCCATGTCAAGTAGCCTCCTGTGTACGATCC
>JAIVYS010000006.1:0-17307 GCA_048635325.1 Candidatus Bathyarchaeota archaeon | reverse complement strand
ATTTTGAGACTGTGCCAAGAACACTGCTCAAACTGAATGAAAGCTGTTCCTTTTCCTTCAGGTGCGAATCAACTTTGCTCCTTGCAATTATCTTCTCGACAACTGCTCCAACAATTCTACCGAGTACGTATCCTATTACAAGAATTATTATAGCATACATAAGATTTGGTATGCCGGTAGTAACACTTGTTGTCAAATTATCTAATGTGCTTTCAAGCACGCTCATATACATCACCTAGTAAAATATAGTCCGAGGGAAGTATATATACGTTTTGAACAAGAGCATTTCTATAATATTTCGTTTTTTATATTCCTAAATACCTTTTCAAGGTGTTTTTCGTCCTTTGATTCAGCAACAGCGCGTATTACGGGCTGCGTCCCGCTTGATCTTATAAGGCATGTTGCGGATTTGTCAGAAAACTTGATTCCGTCAAGATCAGAAAGCTGCTTGTATTTTCGATTCGTCTCTATGTTTTGCATAATTTCTTTCATTTTTGCTTCTTTTTCATTGTTGCCTGCAAGAACAATCTTTTCTTTTTTCACAAAATATTTTGGCATGCCCTGCCTAATTTCAGGAATGTCTTTTGCTTTTGCTGCAAGAATAAGCGCGCAAAATGTTGCGCTGTTGTACCATGAAAATTCGGGAACTGTGTAGTGGCCGTTTGGCTCTCCGCAAAAGTCCGCGCCAATTTCAATTGCCTTTTTCGATACAAAGATATCTCCAACACGTGTATACTCAACTGATGCACCTGTCGCATCCTCAAGCATCTTCGAAGTGTCAATAGATGCCACTATTTTTTTTGCCCTGACAATTTCTGCAAGAATACAAAAAAGCTCATCTCCTGAAATCCATTCACCTCTCCTGTCAAACGCATACAATCGATCAGCATCTGGGTCGTGCCCAACAAGAAGGTCAGCATTATTTTTTGCCATCTCTATAACAAGCCCTTTCCGGTTTTCCTCATTAGGCTCAGGGCTTATATCAAGAACCGGTGTTTTGCTGCAATTTTTTCTAAACACTGTTGCGCCAAGTTTTTCAAGGAGTGCCGGTGTTGTGGTAGAGGCTGCGCCATTGCAGCAGTCAACAACAATCTTTGCATCTATTTTTTGAAAATATTTTCTAAAAACTTTCAGCACTTTCTGCATGTATGCTTCGTGAAACTCGTGCTCTTTGTCTATCATGGCACTGCGGTTTTCCGGTGACGATGTCCTGAAATTCTTTTCCATAAATATTTTTTTTATCTCTGCCATATCCTCATTTGAAAAGCCGTTTCCTTTTGTGTAGAAAAATTTGAATCCGTTCCTTGACCAGGAATGGTGTGATGCAGTAACCATTATTGAGAAATCAGCACCATAATAGCCTCCTGCAAGTGCCACCTTATCGCTTGGGCTAAGGCCGATATTCAGGACATCAACACCGGTGCTTTGAATCCCTGAAGAAATAGCTTCTGCAAGCGGCTTTGAGGATGTACGCGTGTCATAGCCAATCACGATTTTCTTTTTGGCGTATGTCCCTGCTGCCATGCCAAGGCGCAATGCAAACGGCTCGTTAAGCTCTCCAGGATATTCCCCTCTGATGTCATAGCGCGTAAATACCACGGGCTCTTTTTCCATTATGCCACCAGTGAATCAAGTATCTTCTCTGCCTCAAAAAGATCCTTTGCAAAAAAGTCCGGAGCACCCTCTTTTTCATCTGCAACGAGCATTGTCTTTAAGCCGAGAACTTTTGCAGGCGCAAGGTCGCGCGCCCAGGAATCACCTATGAACACAACCTCTTCCGGCTTCATGGCAAAGCGCTCAAGAGCCATTTTAGAATATTTTTCAGACGGCTTAAGCTCCCCTGTGTCGCCTGTAGATATAAGAAATTCAAAATATTTTTTCCGTTCGCCAAAGACATGGTTTAGCTTGCCTTCAAGATTTTCCCTGTACTCATCACTTGCAACAGCGACCCGGAATTTTTTCCTGATGCGGGCAATAACAGATGTATATTCTGCCTCATATTCCAAATCATCAATAACCTGCTGCCAGAAAAGCTCAAGGGCTTTTTTTGTTATTTCCATTACCTTTTCGGCATCTACTATCCCCAGCTGGCCGAGAACTATTTCAATTGAATACTCTCTCTTGCGCTTTTCTGCAGAGCGCGCATCCTCTGACTTTAATATATTGTTTATATGGCCACGCCATATATTTTCAACTGTCTTTGCATCAGAATTTGCTTTTTCTGCAATATAATTGAAAAGCCTTGCATACGCTTTTTCTGCGCGCACTTTGTATAGTGTGTTGTCTGCGTCAAAAAGTACTGCCTTTATTGCCATATCATCCACGCTTTTTCACAACTGACTTGAATTCAGAATAATACTTTGTATTGTTCTCTATGTTTTCCAAAACAAGGGAATTTGGTCCGACAATGCAATCTGAGCCGACAATAACCCCCGGCATTGCCTGCACGCCTATACCTATGTTTGTATTGTGCCCTATTATTGCCCCAAGTGATTTCAAGCCAGTATCAACCTTTTTTCCTTTTACAGCAGATTTTACATTTTCCCTGTCAATGCGCACATTCGCGGTTATAAATCCTGCGCCAATCCTACAGTTGTCTCCTGTTATTGAGTCGCCGATGAATCCTGAGTGGGTGTGCGTTCCGGCGCCAATTATACTTCTTGCAACTTCAGCGTTCGCGCCGATGATACAATCATCTCCTATGCTGCAAAATTCCCGGATAATGGCGTTGTTTCCTACCAGTGTGTTGTCGCCGATATAGCACGGCCCTTTTATGACGGCATTCTCAAGAACGCGCACGTTTTCCCCTATCTTTACAGCGCCTTCAATTATCGCGCTCTTTGCCATTTTTGCGGAGGCTGCAATGCACTTTGAGCGGATGTTTTTTTCCATCACGTCTTTTGCTACGTTAAACAAATCCCATGGATGTTTCAGGGTGCTTGTCTTCTTCGCAGCCGTCACAACGCGCACATCAGCCTCTTTCATGCAAAGGCGAAGCGCATCCTCGTATGCATACATGTGCTCTTTCGCGCGCCTGTAATATTTGAAAAAATCATTTGGCAGCAGATATATTCCGACAACACGAACATCAGAAGGTTCGCTTCCTCTCTTTGGCTTTTCAACGAGGCCGACTGCTTTATCTCCTTCAAGCGAAAGCATGCCGTATTTTTCCGAAGTTCCTGTCTTTTTTCCGACAAGAACTATTTGCGCTTTTGTCGCGCGCTGTTTCTCAATCATAGGCGCTATGTAAAAATCAGCATCATAGTGGTTCGGGTTCAGGACAAAGAAGTCGCCTTTGATGTATTTTTCTGCCTGCATTATTGCATTTCCCATACCAAGGGGTTTTTTTTGCACAACGAATTGTATGTGCATGCCACCATTGCTTTTCAAATCCATGCCTTTTTCTGCTGCCTTGTCCGGCCCCTCGACAATTATAATGTCATTTATCCCTGCTTTTTTAATGGAAATAAGGGTCCATTCAAGCAAAGGCTTGCCTGCCACTTTTGAGAGCGCCTTGTGCCTTTTGTCAGATAGGGGCCAGAATCTTGATGATTCACCGGCCGCAAGAATAACTGCCTGCATGGGTTTAATTGCCAGATGAAAAAATAAATATGCATGTTTTAAGAGCTCTGGCGCTTATTGCTTCATTGCAGAGACTTGAGCAAGAAATCATCTCGTTGTGCTCTCGCTCCACTCGAAGCTTTTTGGCGCTTTATTTCATTGCGGAAACCTGCGCCAAAAATGCTTCAATCTGCAAATCCTCGGTTCCGCCCTCTGCTATGCGAAATTCATACTCGCCGAGCTTGTCTATTAGCATTGCCTTTTGCACGTCTGTTATGTCTATGCCGATTATCTCGCGGTGAAGCGCCTTAATCACATCAAGCCCTGACAGCCCGCGGTCTATCATAAGGCCAAGAAGCTTTTTTCGCGCATCAATAAACCTGCTGTTAAGAGCAAGGTCAAGTATTTCGCGCGCCTCCTTTGGGTGAAGTGATGCGGCGATGCTGTATATTTCCTTTTCATCAATTTTCTTGGAAATGATAGATGTTGACTGAAGAACATTTATTGCCTGCCTAAGATCTCCTTCTGAAACCGAAAGTATTGCATCCATTGCCTTTTCAGAAATCACCAACCCTTCTTTTTTGGCTATTGACTCAAGCATCTTTTTTATGTCCTCTTTTCCGATTGGGCGAAAGCGGAATATTGCGCATCGCGACTGTATTGGAGGTATAAGTTTGCTTGAATAATTGCACGAAAGAATGAATCTTGTTGTGGATGTGTATTTTTCCATTGTCCTTCTCATTGCCTGCTGGGCCTCTGGTGTCAGGGCATCGCTCTCGTCAAGAAAAATTATCTTGAATTCCGCTCCAAGGGGCTTTGTTCGCGCAAAGTCCTTTATCTTGCTTCTGACAACCTGTATGCCGCGCTCGTCACTCGCGTTTGTCTCCATGAAATTGCGCTGCCATGTGTCGCCATAAAGCTGTTTTGCAAGGGCTATTGCAGACGTGGTCTTGCCAATGCCTGCGCTTCCTGCAAAAAGCATGTGCGGCATTGACTTTTCTTTCACAAATGCTTCAAGGCGCGCTGTAATTTCCTTTTGCCCGACAACTTCTGAAAGCTTTTTGGGCCTGTATTTTTCTGTCCAGATGTCAATCATTTCATCATCTTTATTATATGAGTAATACAACTAATTTTATGGCAAACTTTAAATCCGTGTGCTTAGTTCTGCTGGCTTTGATTATGGTCCCGCTTGCCTGTGCAGAAACGGATATAGAAGACCCGTCCCAGGTTACCCGTCTCGACTCGAATGTCATGCAAAGCGGAGGTGTTGCTGTATCAGGGCAGTCAATTCGATGGGTGAAACTCAACATAACGGTTCCGCAAAACAGGGAATACCAAACCTCTTCAAATACATATCCTACGCTGGACGAGTTCGGGAACACAATCATGACGTATGAAGAAGAAAGCCCGTCAGGCGCGGTTTATTATGCTCTTGAAAGCATTGTGCAAACCCAATCCAGAAGAACGCGCACTCTCCCGGGCTCATACACTCTTCCTGAAGATGTGAAGAAGTACATAAATCCTTCTGCCAACATACAGAGCGATGATGAGAAAATCATACAACTTGCAAAAGAGATTTCTGCAAACAAAAACACTGGCTTTGAAAAAATAGCTGCCCTTGCCTCGTACGTTCATAACAACACTGAATATGTAGAGAGCTTTGGCACGTCTTCAAAGGACGCACTCTGGGTGCTTGAAAATAAGGTCGGCACATGCGACGAATACTCAACTCTTTTCATTGCCCTTGCGCGGGCGCTTGGGTATCCTGCGCGCTACATTTCAGGGCACGCGTACGGGGACAAGGGGTGGACGCCTCATGCATGGGCTGAGGCCTATCTTGGGAAATGGGTTCCTGTTGACGCTACGTGGCTTGAGGTCGGATGGCTTGACGGGACACACATCGAGTTTCATGTATCAGGCACTAACCGTGTTGAAAACACTGCTGAAATATACGGCATCAATGCAAAAATAGAGAAATGGCTGCCTGGGGAGACAATAATAGAAACACTGGATTATGCCATTCAGGAAAAAGACAGTGGATATTCGCTGCTGCAGACAGCAGATGTGCTTGAGCCCGGCGAAACATCCATAGTTGTACTAAAAATAATCCCAAGTGAATATGCTGTGCTTGAGGCAAGCCTTGTGCCCTGCAAAAGCGAGAAGCCAATTGTCTTTATCGATAACAGGGAACGCGAGGCAATTCTCATTCCGGGAGAAGAAACAATACTCTGGTGGCATGTAACTGCAGAAAATGACTTGCAGAAGAACATAATCTACACCTGCCCTCTTGTCCTGAACTCACGGCTTCTTGGTGTGCGCAAAGTCAATATAACTGTTGACACATCAGGGCAGGATGAAGATTCTGTGGAGCTCTCTGCAGAGCCCAGAAGCCCTGTAATTTCTGCAGGGGATGCGCAAACAGTTTTTGCATCTGCAGAAAGTGTAAATGGGTATGGAAACTACATCATCGGCTTTGTCTCAAAAGACGTATATGAAGAAAAGGAATTTTCAAAAAGCCATGGCTCTGTTGAATTCTCGTTTACTCCAAAAAACACAGGGCAAAACAGCGGTGTTTTCTTTTCGTCCACAGGGCAGGCAATTGAGGTAAAATATGAAGTCCGGCTACAAAGCGGAACACGTATTTCAAATGCCAGTGTGCCCTCGCTTGTGAAAATCGGTGATGATGCAAAACTTTCTGTTGTAATAAAAAGCCCTGACCTGATGAAGAGGGCGCTTCGCCTGAAAGCAAACATAGATGGCGATGAATCTGTGCAGAATTTTGAGCTTCAGGGATCGAAGACTATTGACTTCACATTTAATCCGGTGTCTGTCGGAGAAAAAACTATTCGCCTTGAGCTTTCAGGTGATGGTGTGAGCGACTCGCGGATAGAAAAATTCAGGGCATACGATATGCCTGAAATACAGGCTGCGCTTTCAGAGGACTTTGGCAGGAACATTGCAACAATACATATTGTGGCTCTTAGCGACTCAGCTGAAAACGTGACTATCAGGTTTCTCGGGCAGGAAAAGAGTGTGGGTGCTGTTTTCGGCAAAAAAGACGTAGAATTTGACATCACAGAATTCGGGATGCATGAAGCTGAAATTATGTTTAATGACGCCGCAGGGGGCATTCACACACAGGCATTTCATTTTGAGGTCAAAAAAGAGGGCTTTTTGCAGCGCATTGCAAGAACTATATTAAGTTTTCTTGGCATAAAATAAAAGGTGATTATATGGCTGTAAGTATTGATGCTGAAAAATGTATTGGATGCGGGCTTTGCGCATCAATGTGCCCTGAAGTCTTTGAGATGAAAGATGATGGAAAGGCGCATATAAAGGATGACAAGGCATGCGACAAGTGCGACTGCAAAGACGTGGTGTCGAGTTGCCCGACGCAGGCTATTGTGCTGTAAAGAACTGTCAAAGCTTTTTCCGGCTCTCTTTTCCGCTCTGCATATTCTTTACAACAACATCTCCTTTTGCCATGTCGCGCGGCCCGAGAATCCAGACCTCTTTTGCGCCGATTTTGTTTGCGAACTTGAGCTGGTTTGAGAAATTTCTTCCCATGAGGTCAAACTGGACATTCTTTCCTTTTTTTCGAAGCTTTTCTGAAAGCTTTATTGCCTCAGGCAGAAGGTCCTGCGAAACAACTGCAACAAATATTTCTGTCAATGGCTCTGCTTTTGACTCTGCTTTGAGTATGTCAAGCACGCGCTCAATTCCTATTGAGAAGCCAACTGCAGGTATGTCTTTCCCAAGGAAAATGCCAATCACCTCGTCATACCGTCCCCCGCCTGCAATGCTCCCTGAATTTTTCCCATCAAGCACTGCCTCGAAAACATTGCCGGTATAATAACTTAGGCCCCTGACAAGCGATGCGTCAAAGACGCATTCAGAAAGGACGCCTGATGCTTCAAGATACCGGTCAAGCTCTTCAATCTCCTTTAGCCCTTCTGTGATTTTTTCATTCAGGGAAATGTCTTTTTTCATCTCAGCAACAACCGGCTTGATATCTCCTTTTCTTGAAAGGGAGTTTATGATCTGCTCAGCCTGCTCTGCCGAGATTTTGTATGACTTGAACTCTTTGTACAAGTCCTCGCGCGAAAGTTTCTGAATCTTGTCAACAGTTCTCATCGCGCCCTCAATCTGCTCTCTTGATTTTATGCCAAGATAATTCAGGACTCCTTCAACAATCTTGCGGTTGTTTATGCGAACCTTAAATTTTCCTATGTTAAGCGCTTTCAGGGCTTCTACACCTGTTGCGACGCACTCTGCGTCCGCAGCCATTGACTGCGAGCCAATTGTGTCAATATCAAACTGGTAGAACTCACGGTAGCGCCCTTTCTTTGACTCTTCGTATCTCCAGACAGGCCCGTACTGGTAGCGCTTGAATGGCATTGCAATATTCGGGTTCATGGACACATAACGTATGAGCGGAACTGTCAGGTCATAGCGCAAGCCAATCATTCTCCCGCCAAGGTCTTTGAAGTTATATGTCTCTTTCAAAAGCTCATCGCCGCCTGCGCCCTTTGCAGAAAGCACTTCCCACTTCTCCATTGCAGGTGTGCCAAGCGGTGAGAATCCACGCTTCTCATAAATCTTCTGGATTTTTGATACCACTTTTCTGCGCAACAGCATGTCCTCTGCATCAAAGTCTCTGGTTCCTTTTACACGGTCAGGTTTTATCATGATATCACACTTCATACATCAATAAACCTATGTTATGAAACATCCTTTATAATTTTGTATTTTGGTTAAGAACTTATTTAGCGCTTTCTTTCCAAAAGAAATTCAACCAATGCATGTATCTTCTCTTTGCCGCTTCCTTCAGGAAGAACATCTGCTGCGTCATTCCATGCATTTTCAACAAGCTCGTTTGCGCGCTTTTTTGCATATTCTGTTGAGCCTGCTTTCTCTAAAATTGTGATTGCTTCCTCTGCGAGCTTTTTGTCAGAGGTATGCATGTCAAGTATTTCCTTAAGGCGATTTGCGTCATCTTCTGAAGCATTCTGCATTGCATGAACAACCATGAGAGTGCGCTTGCCTTCTTTTATGTCATTGCCAAATGATTTTCCGAATGCCTTCCTGTCTTTAAGAGCAATGTCAAGAATATCATCCTGTATCTGGAAACCAACACCTATTCTTTCTGCAAGTATGCCTAGTGCGATCTCCTGTTCTTTTGTCCCGCCTGCAAACACAGCTGCCATGCGCGCTGCCATGCGCGCAAGAGTTCCTGTCTTGTAGGCGCACATCTGAAGGTACTTGTCTTCATTCAGCCCTTCTGTGTTTCCCTTGTGCCACCAGATATCCATTGCCTGCCCTATTGAGAGATTTATCATCTCTTCAGTGTATATGCGATATGCGCACGCCAGTATTGCATTGTCAAGTTCTTTGTGCTCGCTTAATGCCTTAAGCGGTAAATAATACATTGCATTTCCTGCATTTATCGCAACATCTTCACCGAAAATTTTATGGGTGCATGGCTTTCCACGACGAAGTTCAGCAGAATCCTCAATATCGTCCACCATGAGTGTGCCGTTATGCACAACTTCAGGGATTACTGCGAAATCCAAATAGTTGTCCGGGTTTTTGCCAAGTGCTTCGACAACAAAAAGAAATAACGCAGGCCTCCACCGTTTTCCTCCTCTGTCAAGAAGATTCCAAATCGGCTTAAGAATTGCGTTTTCAATTGCACCTAAATCGTGAGAAAATGATGCTTTTCCACCAGCGAACTCAGCATAGCTTTTTGTTGCGCTTCTTGCAATGTACTTTTCAATGCGCGCGTCTATCTTTGGCTTGAGTTCCAGGAGCGTTTTTTCAATATCCATAAATACCAACAGAGAATTTAAACTAAAGACTTAAAACATTATATATTAGCTCAAACCCATATATTCTATGGTTTTCGAGTCGCTTGTTTTGCCTTCTCAGGCAGAATCAAAGCCAGTTGAGATGCTTATATACGGTATGCTCATAACATCAGTCTCCATACTTGTCGCATACTATATCTTTCCATCGCAGGCGTCCCTTGTTTTCCTGTTCTTTGTAACGCTTGCATCGGTGCCAACAGTAGCAAAAATACTTCAGGATGAAGAAGAAATTGATGAGAGCGAAGAGCGGCTTAATATCAACTTTTTCAAAAGGAATAGTAGGATAGTTGAGATTTACGGGTTTCTTTTTCTTGGAATAGTCTTTGCAACGTCATTCTGGTTTACGGCGCTGCCGGGATCCATGTCAGATACATTGTTTTTAAACCAGATCAACACAATAGAAAGCATAAACGGCGCTGCCGGGCGCGCAACTCTTGGAGGAAGCTTTGATGCAATATTCCAGAACAACTTTCGCGTTGCATTTATTGCATTTATTGCAAGCTTTTTTTTCGGCACAGGCGGGCTTTTCATTATTGCATGGAATGCTTCGGTGATTGGGGTTTTTATCTCGCTTGTTGCAAAAGAATTCAGCACAATCTACATGTATCCTCTTTTTTTCGGGCACATTGACGCCCTTTTGTCTATTGCAATCCATGGTGTGCCTGAAATTGCAGCATATTTCATTGCCGCTATTGCCGGAGGAATACTTTCAGTCGGGCTTATTCGCGGAAAACATGATATGCGCGTCATCAAGGACTCTTTTCTGATGTTCGGGATATGCACTGTTATTCTTATCGGCGCAGCAGCAATCGAAGCATATATTACTCCTGTGCTTTAAGAGCCATCCCGCGTAAATACAGAAACCCGGATGTTCTTTCTGCATCAGAGTTCTACAAGGCGAATTCCTTTTTTGGTTATTTCAAATGGGTGTATTAATGTGGAGTGGTTTGTCCTTCGCATTTTTCTTATAGTTACTGTGCGCTTGAACTCTTCTGACACAGGCACAAAGTCAAGGCGGATTACTGTGTCAACAAGATATTCTATTATGCCGCTCCCGCTTAATCCCTCACTTGTCTCTGATATTTCTCCTGTGAGAATTGTTGTGACACCGAGTGCGCGAAGATGCTCTGTAAGCCCCATGAGCGCAACGCGCGCAAGATATGGATCCTGTATGAACATCTCAAGAATAGAAACCGAATCAATGACAAGGCGCTTTGCCCTGACAGTCCGAATTGTGTTTGACACTGTGCTTGACACGTTCGTAATGTACGCGCGCGTAACCCTGTTGATTTCATCACTAATTGGCTTGTCAGGAAATATGGGCTTTATTGATGCAAACTTGAGAAGTTTTGCATCCTCAAGCTTTTGCAGGTCCCAGCCAAACATATGGTATATATCGTTTTTTATGTCCTGCTCGCGCTCCTCTGTCGTTATATATACTCCGGGCTCCTTGTTCAGCGCCCCTGCATAAAGAAAGCTTGATGAAAACTGTGTTTTCCCGGTTCCTGTTTTTCCTGCGACAAGATTAATTGAGCCTGCGACAATGCCGCCTTCCATTTTTTCATCAAGACCTTCTACTCCTGTTGTAACGCGCTCCATAAAATCACCCTTTGATTAATTCCTTCTAAAGATACTGAATATCTTTTGCTGCATGCGCCTAAATAGGTTTGGCTTCTTTTCATTGAATGCCTGCGCTTCTCTTTCTGTAAGAGTGCCGCTTTTTAGTGCAGCCATTGCCTTTGCCTTTTCAGATTCCTGCATCCGTGTCTCCCATTCATTCCTGAATTTTCCAAGCTCCCTGAGCTTTAATTTCTTCAGGAGAGCCAATTCATCCTCAAGGCGCTTTGCTTCGCTTCGTATATTATACAACTTGTCCTGATCCCCTGTCATTATTTTCTGGAAAGTTGCCTCGCTTATCTTCCTTGAAAAATACTGCATCTCACCTGCCTTTCTTGCCTCAACCAAAATCCTTTCTTTGCGGCGAAGAGTATAGAGGCCATGTGAAAGACGGATATATGGCATTAAGAATATTGCAAGCACATCGAAAATCACCAGGAATGTAATGATTCCTGCGGCAATGCTGTACCTGTTTTCTGCAAGGAACTTTTCGGTCTGGTATTTTTCGATGCTGTCTTTTGCAAACGAGATTTCTTCCTGGGCAGAATTGACAGCTTCTGAAAGGGCATCCGCGTCCCCTGAAAGGGATGCCTGCTCTGCAGCCAGGATATATGATTCTGCTGAATTCAGCAGCTCCCGTATATCAGAGACATCTATATTGAGCACCTCGTAGTCCCTTATTGATTCCCTTAACGCATCCATGTCTGAAAGAATTGCGCGTATTGCAGGGATATCAGGATTTTCAAGTACTGTTATTTTCAGCATCTTGTTTTTCTCCACACCATTTCCGGCAAGGTATATTGTAACAATTTCTTCTTCTGCCCGCGCTGAAATGTTTGCATAGACCCTTATTGGAAACTCTGTGCCCGCGCCTTTCTTAAGGAAAATTTCTTTTGTATACTCCAGAGATAATTCAGTATCTGAATTTCTCGCCCTGATTAGCATATCAAAGTCGCCAGTGTTCGCAACAGACGCAATAATTGTTTCCTCCTTTCCCTGCATAACATTTACCTGCGAAAGGCTTATTGAGAAATTGAATGCATAGCTTTTGGGTGGTATATATGTGGTTACATTCTGTGTTTCGTTTATCACGATTGTTTCAATGCTTACGCCGCCTCCGCCGCCTCCGCCAGGGGGTGGAGGGGGAAGTGCAGCATCAGAATATGTGTAAAGCTGAAGTGATGCTGTTCCTGTGTTGTTGTATGTATCACTTGCGGATGCACTTAGATAAAATGAAACTCCTGCAGATGCAGAGGACGCGCAAAAGGGTGACCCGCTTCTTGTATAATTCCTGTCTGCAATATATGCCATGACTTTGTCTTCAATATTAGGGCATGAAAGATTGACATCTACAGTATAATTCAATATCTCGCCGCGGGTATTTTTAACAAGCACTTTTGGCTGCGGGTCAAAAGGAGTGTTCTTTTGAAACGTGCTTGCAGAAGAAGGATATGTAAATGACATCTCGAGTGATGCACTGGCAGAAACGCTCTTGTTCGTATAGTTACCTGTGTTGCCTGACTTGTTCACAAATATATCAAGTGTGTATGCGCCCGAAGTCTTGTTGCTGGAAAAATTGTATATGTATTCATTAGCAAGCCCGGTGAAAATTGTTGTGGTGTTGTTTGCAAAAGTCTCGTTTACAATCCATGTTGCTGCCGAGACAGTGTTATTGTTTATATCCTGTATGGAATATGTTATGTTCTCGCCCCGGTTGTATGTGCTGTAGTTTGTATCAGGCGAAACAGTGTATGTGTCGTATGTGGTGAAATTGGTGGAGTTTTGGCTTGAAGTGAGATTATTTCCAACGTCTGTTGCATGCACTTTCACAGAGTAATTCCCTGTCTGATTAATGAAATCAGAATCAATCAAAATAGTCCACAACCCTTCAGCTTTCCAGTCAGTGCTGTTTGTTGTGTTGAATGAAAATTCAGGTGCGGCAACTTCGGCAGTGACATTTCTTACCTGAATATTGTCTGATACATTGACTGTAACAAGGATACCTTGGTGTAAATTTGTCTTATTTTGTGATATTGAAAACCAGTGTATTGCAGGGGCCTCTGAGTCTGCAAAAATTACAGTAACATTGGCGTCTTTGTAACCAGTCCCGCCAAGGCCTGAAGAAGAATTTGCAAAAACAGAGATGTTTGTGGTTTTGTCTCCGATAGACCCTGCAGTCAGGTTCCACGAAACTGAATTCGTATTGCTGCGCGCAATAAATGAAATGTTCTGCGAGATGTTTTCTCCGGTTGTGAAGTTGATTATTGTGCCATTAAATATCGAGAGTGTTGCGTTGATGTTCCGAAGGTCGCCGCCTTCTGCATATACATCAAACCCGTAAATATATGATGTGCTCACTTCAGGATATTCATCAAATGTGCCTTTTGTAATCACCGGCGTGCCAAACTCAACAAAGAAGCTTGAATTTGATGAGATATCCCCTGTGTTGCACTGTGTAGTGACATTGGATGATACAAGATGTGTGCCAGAGTAATTGAGGGAAGTGTAGTTTGCCTCGTATATGTAGCATTTGTCCGCGCTTCCAAGAACAGGGTATATTCTTACTTCGTAAATTTGTATACTTGACTGGGCAGGCGAAGAATCATTTATGAGAAGTGTGTTTGTATAAAAAGGGGCTGTTGCCTTGATAAGAGTGGTGTTTTTGAAGGTGGGCGCGTCCTGATACATGAATTCATTGAAGGGAACCCATATAGGAGTGCTGCCAACGTCTGTAGTGCCTGGATGAAGATAATATATTGATGTATTTGTTTCTGTTCCTGACCAGACAATCTCTATGGCGTCAACTACGTATTTCTGGCTCAAATTTATGGTAAGCCATTTGTATTGTGTGTTCTCCGACCATGGGGTGCCTGTATGGTTGTCCACTGCGGATGCGCAATCAACACCAGAACTACACGAAGTGTTTGCACCAATAGCGACATTACCTGTTTCCGCTCCTATGCCAACGCAGGTTGTTTCCTCTTCAACTGCCATAAGCACTCCTGAAAAAAATTCGCTTCCGCCGGAATACGGCTTTTCAGCAGTGAAGTTTGCTGCCACTATATTGGTTGTGTTTCCGACTATTTTGACCGTAAATGTTTCAGTGCCGGTTATATTCGTTTCAGACAAGCTGACAGAAGTCATCGGCAAAAGCACACTATATGGAGTATCATACTCCAAAGATGTGCTGTCATTGGTTGTTACGTTTATGCTTGCCCGCAAAAGGCCGATTTCATTTGTTGTGGAGTTCCACAAAACCTGGGCGTACGAACCGTTTGTTATGTTCGCGATAATGTTTTTCGTGTACACTTCCCCTGCACTTATATTCATCATGCTGTCATTTGTGAAGTTTAAAATGAGCACAGGGTTTACAATGTCTCCTTCTGTTGCCATGACTTTTGCTGTCAGGTTAAATGACTGGTTTGCAAGGACGCGGAAGTTCGGGAATGTAAAAGACACTGAAGGTGTGCCGTAGGAAACATTGAAAGCCGTTGTGTTTTCTGCTGTCCTGTCTGCGTTTGCGGTTATCATTGCCTCATGAGGCCCGGACTGCACCACAGTGTATATCCCCGAGTACTCTGTGTTTGTCGGAGAATATGTGGTGGTTAATGCCAAGACAACGGTGTCGTTGGTGTAGCTGTTCAATGTGTAATTATAATATTTCACTAAAGCAACAACAGAATCTGTCTGAGTCGCGTTCCCTGTTACATTGAATCTGACAGTGATGTTGTCGCCGAAATCTGCGTTGGTTACTGGCTCAAGATTTATGTGAAGGTCAACGATTTCCAGTGTTGTGTTTATCTCAGACGAGGCATTGTAGAAAATCTCAGGCATATCGGTTATGTTGCATTTCAATGTTTCTATTGCAGGCGGGTTTTCTGTAAAGTCATTGTAAGTTATGTTTGCCCAGCCAGTTGAGTTGGCCTGGCCCATACCAAGATAATGCGTGGAATTGAAAAAAGATACATTATAATTTTTTACTGGCTCGCCGGAATAATTGTTTGCGACGCGGCAAAACATTGATGTTGATGTGCCGTTGTATATGATGCTGTCTGAAAGGGAAATATTTGTTATGTTTGCCCAGCCGCCGATTTCAAAATATGTTGTGTTCCTGGCGACTCTTGGTTCAAGTTCATTGGGGTGTATCTCTGCCTGTGCCTCGACAGTTACATTATGTATCCCTGCTGTTCCGGGAGTGTAATTAGCAGAATATTCTGTGTTGATATAAGAGTGTGTGTTTATTGCAGACAAAAACACCTCCTCCCATTCATAGTGTCCCGCAGTATAGTTGTAGTATGAGATGTTTGCCTTTGCATCTGTTATTTGGGTGGCGTTGCCTGTAATGTTTGCAGTAATTGTGACATTTGAGCCAAAGCCTGTGTTCTCAATCGGTGCAATGCTTACCCCTAAATTTATCACCTGAAGGGCTGCACTCCTTTCAGGGTATGTCACATTGTATCCCAGTTGCTCGGTTATATTGCATTTCAGTGTCTCGGCCTTTGGCGGGCTTTGCGTTGAGTCAAAATATGTAATGTTTGCCCAGCCCGTGGAATTCGTAGTGCCAAAGCCAATATATGATGTGCTATTAAAAAAAGATACACTATATCCGGATATATGTGCATTAGACTCATTGTTTGCCACCCTGCAACTGATTTTTGTTGATGTGCCATTGTATATTGTTCCCTCTGAAAGGGAAATATTAGTCACATTTGCCCCGCCTCCAACCGGAAAGGAAACCATATCCCATGCAGTCCTTTGCCCATCATTCCCGAGCTCTTCTGCCGAAGCATTGACTGTTGCATTGTGCTCGCCAGGCAACTTGGTTGTGTAGTTGCCGGCGTATTCTGTATTTGTAGGTGAGTGTGTCTTTACAGGATACATAATCACCTCTTCCTCTTCGTTGTAGCCTGCTGTTGCATTGTAGTAAGCAACCTCTCCTTGCACGTCCTCAAGGAGAGTCGCGTTGCCTGTGATGTTTGCAGTGATTGTTATGTTTGAGCCCATTGCTGCACCGGCAATCGGATATATGCTAACGCCAAGGTCAACTATCTGGAGGATTGCACTTTGCTCAAATGACGAGTTGTAAAAAAGCGAGGGCATATTGGTTATGTTGCATGTGTATGTCCAGTTCTCAGGAGGGATTGCAGAGCCTGTGCCTGAGTCTATTTGTGCCACACCCGTGCTGTCTGTAAGTTCGTCACTGAAAAACGTTCCGTTCCTGTAAAAAGATACCTCGTACTCCGGAACCGGCAGTCCTGTGTAATTGTCAAATACAGTACATGAAAAGTTGACATTTGTTGCGTTGTATGTTATGTTTCTCGAGAGTTCGGCAGAGGTTATGTTTGCGCTGCTCCATAGGTAAAAATATTTGCCGTCAGTTATCTCGACCTCCTGCTCGTAGTTGTCCGAGGCGCTCATCCGAAATATATTGACCTGTCCTGCATGATCAAATTCTGTGGTATTTGAAAGAACAAGAGTATAGTTTGTCCATTTTCCTGTATAGGGCTCTAAAATGAGATACCACGGACCAAGTTCATTAGAGCCATTGTGATGTATCCATGATTCGTTAATGGCCTTGTTCCACTGCACATGGGCTGTCAGGTTCTCTGAGCGGTGTACATTTGCCCCATCAGAAACGCTTAGCTCATAAGAAGTTATGTTTTCAAGAGGCTTTACTGCTGTGAAGTTTACGTCGTCGTTGTCGTAATAGCCACCAACATTTGCGCAGCTATCCGATTCTCCATCATAATCTATTATACATCGAACCACATGCATGCCTTCATAAGCTGCTACTGTAATCAATGCAGATTTATTAACTACACAGTACTTGTCTATATATGTGCAATCGCCTACATCTGCAACAGTAGCATATATTTGTTTCCAGTCGGTGCCATTATGGTAATAAATATATTCTTCGTCTTTTGCTGTACCGGAATAATATTGCTTAAATTCACAGGTAACATTTAGCACCTGACCGAAAATAGCGTAAGTTTGGTTCAGATACACATTCCGTACGTTCTCGCTAGGACATGAAGAAAAACAATATTCTCTGCCATCACATGCTCCTCCAACATCAATAGCATCATCTATGCCTACAGCTGTACCCGCACCATCATAATTGCAAGTTTGGCCACCCCATGTATCTGGACACGTCCTCTGCGCGCTATAAGGCGCACCAAGCCACGAAACAGAAATGCCTGAAAGAGCAAAAGCGATAAGTGAAAATAATAGAACTACCACTGCGAGAGCACGCTTTTTGCGC
>JAIVYS010000005.1:0-17465 GCA_048635325.1 Candidatus Bathyarchaeota archaeon | reverse complement strand
CGCAATGGGTCAAGCGGGTTTTTTGGGACTGCATACGCGCAGTTTACAGAAAACGTGCCAAAGCCGAACTCATCCTGCGCAGTCTTGCCGATGATTATCCCGCCCTCTTTTTTTGTCTTTTCAATGCATGTTGCATCAAACGGGGGAATGTAGTTGTCAAGTATTTTTGAGCCCGCTGTTGTCCTGATGCCTTTTGTGCAGATGTTGTCCTTTACGCTTACCGGCAGGCCTGAGAGTGCGCCTTTTTTGATGTCCTTTGCGCTGTCTTTTGCCTCTTTTTCAGAGAGCGTGATAAAGAGATTGTACTTTTTGTTTGCATAATTTACTTTTTCGAAAAGCTTTGAATAGAAATCAGCATGATTTATGTTTCCTGCTTTTGACTCGCGCAAAAATTCTGCCACAGAAAGCGTTGAGTAGCCCATAAGTAACATCAGGCAGGGAAATTTTTAAAGATATTCTGAAGCAATCAAAACATTGCCTAAAACATATAAACCTGCCAAAACCATGTGGAATATGGATTTTGTCTCTGCAATAGGTCTGGTGGCGGGTGCGCTGACTACGATATCTTTTTTGCCGCAGGCAATAAAGATTTACAAAACAAAATCCTCAAAAGACATTTCACTTAGAATGTATGGGCTGTTTACGACAGGAGTCTTTCTGTGGCTCATTTACGGGCTGTATATCAAGTCCTTGCCCGTCATACTTGCAAATGCTTTGACTTTTGTGTTAGCATTTATAATTTTGGCATTAAAACTAAAGCACGGGTGACTTATAATCTGCGCCGGTAGTCTAGTGGCATGATTCTACCTTGCCATGGTGGAGGCCCGGGTTCGATTCCCGGTCGGCGCATGCACAGTGCACCGCATAGGTTCTTTTAACCACCCGTAGCGCGCCATAAGTTTTGGTGAGCATCTCTAAGGCATTGGCTATTCTAAATAACAAGACACGCCAGACCACTTTAAAAATAAGAGGCCTAGCATCCAATCAGTGCACTTTTTATGAGGATACTTCTTCAGGATAAATCGGGCGCTTTATTGCATTAGGGGTTATTCCCCTTGATAGAATTTCCTTATCGTGCTCTTCTACTTTTCTAAGAAGGTCTTCAACTGCAAGCTCTTTAATATCTTTTTCTTCATTCATAAAAACCCCTCCCTTAAGGTTTCAGGAATATTGGTGCAAGGTAGTATATAAAGTTCGAAGCCAAATAATCCGAATGGGAAATTTTGAATCATTAGCTGTTCTGCTTGTTGTTTTTGGCCTCCTTTGGGTAATTGACAGAAAGAAATTCAAGCGCGAGGGCCTGTTCATGCTCAGGCGCACAACGCGCTGGCTAAAGATAATTGATTCTTTTGCGAAAAAGCACAAAAAATTCATTGAACGATATTCTGATGCAGGTGTTGTAGCAAGCTTCGGACTTCTTGGAGCCGCATATATTGCGCGCCAGAAAAAATACGCAAGAAAACAGGCCGCCGCTCTTTACCTAAGATATATTGTCGCCGCCCTTCTGATAATGTTTTTAGTGCCCGGGCTTTTTTCCGGTTTGATAAGCGTGTTTAATGTTCCTCAGGTGTATGCAATGCCTGTGCTTTACTTTTTTAAATTAATGTTCCTTTTGTTTGGCTTTTCCGGTTACAGCTTTTTTATGATACTCCTTGTAGGCCTGGGCTCAAGCCTTACAGCCATTACCGGTGGCGTGCCTGAATCAGGGCTAAAGCTTGTGCTCCCGTTCTCTGTGCCTGAAAAATATGAATTCCTGCCTGTATATTCATTGCCTCTCATCCCATGGATTGTATCTATTTTCATAATTCTTGTGGTGCATGAGTTCTCACACGCCATTGTCGCGCGCCGTGAGGACATACGCGTGAAGTCCATGGGCTATGGATTCTTTGGGCCGCTTCCGCTTGGCTTTGCAGAGCCTGATGAAAAGCAAATCCAAAAGGCGGCATCTATCAAAAAGACGCGCATCTTTGCCGCAGGCTCGTGGAGCAACATACTGACAGGTGTGCTTATGCTAATCCTGCTCATACCCACCTCCTTAGGGGCTTTTATGCTCACAGACAAATACTCTTATGATGCAGGCGTAGGCTATACAGCAATTGACCTTGAATCAACAGCAAGCATACTGCCGCCAAAAGGCGTGATTACAGAGATAAACGGGGTTGCAGTCGGAAACTTCTCAGACTATCAAAACGTTATGGTGCGTGTGAATCCTGAGGACGCTGTGCGCGTTGCCATAAACAGCACTACCTACAATTTGTTCGCAAAACCAGATTCACTTAATGAGAGCAGGGCAATAATCGGCTTTCTGACAAAAGACATGTATCTAAGCAAGGAACTATTGCCTGAGAAAAAGGGCGCGCCTGTGGAATACATACTTTTTGCCGCAAACTACTTCAATAAATTGCTTGAGATTGTCATAATCCTGAGTATAGGAATTGCTCTTTTCAACCTCCTGCCAATAAAGCCCCTTGACGGAGGGCTTATGATTGAAGAAGTGATTTCAGTCAAAAAGGCAAAAAAGCGAAAGAAAATCGTGAATGCAATATCCATAATCACTTTATTGCTCATATTGTATGCGCTCTTTGGGCCTGCGCTTTTGAACGGTCTACTTTAACTTAAAAAGATTACAAGCAAAGCAAAAGTGTGAAATTATGCTTTCAGAAGACGCAAAAGTATCGTTGATTTTCGCTTTCGCAGGGCTTGTTGCAGGGCTTGCAGGCTCGAAACTCAGCCTTTTGCCTGCAGGCATTATTGGTGTTCTTCTATTGTCTGCCATGAAAAAGTTTGCGAAGGAAAAATTTCCTGAAGCAGAGATGACCCAGGCAGGTGTTATGCCGTACATTACGACATGGATTGCAATGCTTTTCATATTGGCGAATCTTTAGGTGAACTCATGTACAGGACTCATTTCTCAAACGAAGTAAAGCCAGGGGATAATACGCAGGTAGCTGGCTGGGTGCATGACATCCGTGATATAGGAAAACTGATATTCATAACATTGCGCGACCGCGAGGGAAGTGTGCAGATTACAGGCAAAACCGGCGTGACAAAGCCGGAAGTATTTGAATTCTTAAAAAAAATCGGCAAGGAAGATGTTATTTCAGTTACAGGAAAGGCAGAGCCAAGCAATCAGGCGCCCGGTGGGTTTGAGATAAAGCCCGACAAGGCAGAGCTTGTTGCAAAATCAGACAAGCCCCTGCCCCTTGATGTCAGCGGAAAGATACACTCAAACATTGACACGCGCCTTGACAACCGGTTTCTTGACTTGCGCCACCGCGAGGTCGTCTCCATTTTCAAAATACAGGCAAAAATCCAGGAAGCATTCGGCAACTCGCTTCGCGGGCAGAAATTCCTTGAGATTCAGCCCCCGTGCATAATTTCATCGTCCTCTGAAGGGGGTGCAGAGCTTTTTGCAATGCCCTACTTCAACGAGGAGGCATTCCTTGCCCAGAGCCCGCAGCTCTACAAGCAGATGGCTGTTGTTGGCGGGTTTGACCGCGTCTGGATGATTGTCCCTGTCTGGAGGGCGGAGATGTCACACACAGTCAAGCACCTCACAGAGTGCAGGCAGATGGATATTGAAATGGGGTTCACAGACGACAGCGGGGCAATGGATGTTCTTGAGAAAGTTGTTGAAAATGTGTTTTCAGATGTCAATGAGCATTGCGCAAAAGACCTTGAGACAATCGGCAGGAAAGGCTTTGAGGTGCCAAAGCTCCCGCTTCGAAGGATAACATATACTGAAGTTCTTGAAATGCTTGCAAAAGAGGGTATAAACATCAAGTGGGGTGATGATTTATCAAGCCCTGCTGAAAAGAAAATATGCGAACTTGTCGGTTGGGAGACTCCGTTCTTAATCACTGGCTGGCCGACAGACATAAGGGCGTTTTACAGCATGCCTGATAAAGAAAACCCGAAGATGTGCAAAGCATTTGACCTCATGTACAGGGGAATTGAGCTTTGCTCGGGCGCGCAGCGAATTCATATACCAAAGCTATTGGAAGAGCGCCTCAAGGCAAAGGGCATGAACCCTGAGAACTTCAAGGACTATATTGACACTTTCAGGTTTGGCGCACCCCCTCATGCAGGATGGTCAATCGGGCTTGAAAGAATCACAATGGCAATAACAGGTGTTGAAAACATCCGCGAGGCAACTCTTTTCCCGAGGGACCCGGACAGGCTAAGGCCTTAAGCCACAATTTCTGTTTAATGTTTATGCCAGTAATATTTATATCGCAAAGACCAATTAATAGTGGTGAAATTTAATGAATAAAGCAGAATGCAAATCTGATTCTAGTAGTATGTGCAAAGAGGGTGCACTCTATGGGCTGGGCTTTATTGGTGCAGCAGTATATTACATCTCCACTGCTACTGGTTTTTGGAATGGTGTTTTGGGATTATTGAAAGCTATGGTCTGGCCGGCCTTTCTTGTTTATGATGTGCTCAAATTCGTAGGGGCCTAAAATATCCAGAGTGTAGAAACCTGATTTCTAAACACAGAATCAACATTTATTCCTTTCTGTCCAATTTATCTTATGAACCCTGCAATTGACAACGCCCTGAAATCACTGGAAGAAAACACATTTTCATCCAAGCCAGCAACAAAAGTGCTTTTTGCAGACAAAAGGTATCGGGTAATACCGTTTTCTGAAAATAATTTTCATGGCATAAAAGACGAGACTCCCTGCTTGCGAATCGCCGCCCTTGACGGAGGCAATGCAGAAATTGCGGGAGCACCCAACTTCTCGCTGCATATTTTGCGCTTTGCATGTGTTGTTTTTGAGGACAACAAACGGGTGAGGACCTCATTCGAAGACACTTTTGACGCCTATTGCCTCGCGCAGGCAAAAGCCGATGGAAACAAAATCACATATGATGTTGAGATTTTTCCGAAAAACCATGAAGATGATTTTTTTTCAACGAAGAAGTTTTCTTTTGACTCTTATGACCCGTCACTTGGCTCAGGGATTTTTCGCGCAGAGGTCTCGCGCGCATGCACTGCTGCAAGGCGCATGCTGGAATGGGAATTCGCAGCATATGTACTAAATCACTTGTCCGAAAAAGATATTGTATTGATTGACGGCTCGCTTCAGACAGGCATGACAGGCGAGAGCGAATATTCAAAGCATGCGTACGATGCTGCCAAAAAGTCAGGGGCAATATTATGCGGGCTTGCAAAGACATCAAGGCTTTTTACAGATGCCGGAACCCCTGCTGCGAGCGCAATATTTTCCATGGCAAAAGAGGGCGTAAAACGCGCATGGGATTATCACCCCGTCGTTGAAATAAACAGCGAAAGCCACAGGGCAGACATGCACTTTGTAAAGCTGCACGAGTCGTCAAAACATGCATTCCGCTTCGAGATATTCATTGAGCAAAAGGATTTCGCAGAAGATGCTCTTGCTACCCTTTCAAAGAATTCTGTTGATGCATCTTTTCCCGGATACCCCTATGCCCTTGTTGCAGCGCACAATGCAGCTAAAATCAGGCCTGAAGAAGTGACAGCAGAGAGCGCAATATTTCTTTCGCGCGCAGGCTCTGGCGCGAACAAAATCGCGGCAGATGGCGCGGCAGTGGACGCGCACCATGTTTTGGACGGGCTTTAAGGCCTTAACAGGGCAAAAGCTTATAAATGTCCGCCAAGTTATCATACATGGGTAGTTATGACAATATTCACAACATTCATAAGAGATTCTGCATATGTTCCCGGCACAGGCAGAAATATAAGCGATCGTGTATCTTACAAGCCTGGCAAAGTGCCTGTGCTGAATTACTGTTCTGACCGCCCGGATGTCGGACCCCCTGGTCAGAAACAGATTAGATGGTTTGACAAATTAGAAATACCTAAAGAATGGAACAAAACAGATAAGACATTATGTATGCCTGTAAAAAGCAAGGGTGACCTGTCCGAAGCCATGTCTTTGGCAGAATACTCCCTGAATAGAAGCTCTGCTGAAGACATTCTAAATGCATTTTCAGTGTATATTGAGGAATTGGGAAGTGAAAAAGATTCTGATAATTTTGCAGTCATGGATGAAAGCGAAATAACACAATGTCTTAAAGACCTCGGCTTTCATGAAATTAAACCAGCACGCCATTACCACCCGCATGTTGAAATCCATCCAAAAAAAAAGTTGTTCTGAATATCCAGCAGGTATGATTTTTCTAGAATACAAGACATTCCAGCACGCCCGCGCGGCATATTCTACCTGGCAGAAAATCTTTTCTACTCCAGCCCTTCTTTCACACCCATAAAAAGCGCCTCCCAATAGGCGCGCGCTGCCTTTTCGGGGTTGCGTTCGAAAAAGTCAAGCCACTTCTGTGAGCCCTCGCTTGCCCCGAAAACAGAAACAACCTCTTTTATGTAATTGTGTATGACATCTTTGGTTCTCTTGGTCTCCCAGAATGTTGGCTGGGCCTGTGCCTTGATATCATATTCATTCATGCGCACAAGCAAAAGCTTGCAGTGTTTTTCATAATCCACATCAATTCCATAACCTGCCTTGATAAGTTCCGGTATAAGGGCATCTGACCATTTCCTGTGAAACCTGCACACCCCTGTATTTTCCTGGAACATCTCATGCACCGCATGCTCCATTGAAATGCGCGCAAGGTTCATTGGCTCATGAAAGTCCTTGTCATAGTATGTAAGAAACTTGCCCTGTATTGTGACAGGCAGGTAGAATCCCGGCACCCAGTACTGGCACGGCTCAATTACGCCGTCGCGCCCGAACGGGACATAGTTCGCAAGGTCAAAAAAGCTTATGCCTGTTTTTTGCTCGCGTTCAGGATATTTTTTTGAAAGCACACTGCATGCGTGCCGAATGCCATGAATGAAATTTTTAGCAAACTCTGTTCTTTTGTATGCAACATCAAGGCACAGCTTTGCGGCAATCACTGAATGGGCTTTTGAGTCCTTTAGTGAAAATGTGGCAGCATCGAAATTGGGCTTTTCCTTTACCCCTACATCTTCCGGCAGGAGTAGCCCCTCGCACATGCACTCAAGCACAAATGAGATTATTGTGCCAAACCCTATTGAATCAAAGCCAGAGCCTTCGAGCGCCTCAGCCACAGCCCCTGCATGATCGAGGTCCACTATCCCTGCGTTCGGGCCAATTGCATGATATGTCTCATAGTCGTGCGTCTTGTTCTTCCTGACCTTTTTGCACAGCCCGGGACATGGCTCACCGCATGTCAGCCACGCCTTTGTGTCTATTATATCTTTGTTGAATGTTGGAAGATAGTGCCCTGCAATGAACTTGTCATAAAGCTGCTGGCGCTCTTTTGTCGATAAGGATGTCGAGGACCAGTTAAAAAAAGGTGTCCACGCCCCGCTTGTAGAATAGTTGCTGCCGAATGTTCCGCCGCTCTTGTACTTTTCAACGTAGCGGTACTTTTCTGTTGCTTCCATCGCCGCAGTGGCCATAGGCTTTTCAATGGTATTTACAAAAATTTTGTTGACAGCTTTTATGTCAGACAGGTCATCTCCCGGGAACTTGTTCGGTGCGCAGCTGCCGCCATAAATAATGCCTACAACCCCGTGCCCCTGCGCGAGCGCCGAGCCAAAGCCCCCGCGCCCTGCCCATCCTTCGGCACCGGGAGTCAGCTTCCCGTTTCTTATAAGAGTTGATGAGATTCCTGCCATGTTTGTTGAGAGCGCAGCAGGCCCGACTACAAGAATGCGCAAGTCCATGCCTTCGTAGCTTTTTTTGAACTTTTCCATCAGGTATTCCTGCAAAGAATAAAGCCCTCTGTTGCCTTTTTTGTATATTTCGTACAATTTTTTTTCTTCAATTTCGTGAAACTCAACAGACATCTTTCCGGTGTTCTTTATCACAAGCACTGTCGGCTTTTCAGCGCGCCCTGTTACTTTTACAAAATCTGCCTGAATTTTCGAAAGCGGGAGTGCTGCGCCGCCAAGTGTGCTAAGGTAAAATGTTTTTGTGAGAGGCGAGCGCCCTGCAAAAACAAGCCTGTGGGTCCCGGGAATAATGCTTCCTGCAAGCGGGCCGGAACCGAATATGAATGGCGCGTTCTCATCCAGCGGGTCAAGAAGGTGTGTCTTTTTTATCTCATGCTCATGCAATGCATAGTCTACAGGACCAATTATGTTCGGAAAATCAACTGTTTTAAGAGAAAATGCTTTTTTGCCTGCATTGATTGAAAGAATGCGTTTGTCCATGACAATAATATGTATTGATGTGGTTTTTATAGGTGCGTATGTAGCGGGGTTGTGCGGAATTTTGTTCGTATAACTCCTTGCTATATTCAATAGCGGGCGCACGAACGACTACGACTGGGGAGTTTCTCATATTAAAGCTTTTTAAAAATTTGAGTATAATAAATCGTATGTCAGAATATCTAATAACAATAAAAATTGAAGAACTTGAAGAAGGCGGCTTTCTTGCAACGAGCAATGACCTTCAGGGACTGATAGCTCAGGGAAGAACAATAGCAGAGACTATGGAGATTGCGCAGGATGTTGCAAGAAAACTAATAGAATCCGCAATAGAGCATGGAGATAAACTTCCGGCCAAACCCAAGTATGACAAATTCATCGGGGATGTCAAAATTCCTGTAGATGCCAGCGCTTAATTCTTTTGATTTCTATGGCAAAACTATAGTCAAGGCACGAATAACTTGAGTGCTGTGCCTTGCCATATAGATGAATGCATTTGGTTTTTGATGTGGTTTGCTCATTTATTTTATGCCTTCACTATACCTGCACTCTCAGTTCGTGAAGTTATACAGAAACTCAAGAAATCGGGCTTTGTCTTCGACAGGCATGCAAAGGGCAGCCATGAAATTTATTATAATCCGACAACTCACAGGCGCACTGTTGTTCCAAATCACCCTGGAGATATACCCAAAGGAACTCTAAAGGCCATCATAAAAGAACAGGCCTTACAGTTGAGGAATTTTGCGGCGTGTAACTTAACGACGGAACTCGTATCGTTCTATACTGCCGACGACTGCGCCCGCCCGCTACTCTTCGTCGCTACGCTCCTCGTCTTTTGGTGCTATTTGTTCTAAGAATATAACAAAGGATTTTGCGCAAACTCTGCGGGTTTCCCAAATCGTTCGCTTCGCTCACGACTCCGCAAAATCCCAGAAGTTACTCACCCAACAACCCCTTTCCCAATCTGCAATATCTTCTCAAAGTCTTCTTTGTTTGCCTCGTACTTTGCGAAATTGACAAGGTTGCAGATATCAAAAAACTGCTTTATTTTCTTCTTGTCCCAGCGCCCTGCACCCCTGATTAAATTCTGCGCATCCGTTGCAGTAAGCTCTTTCTTATCTGACTCAAGCTCGTGCTTAAAGTAGAACCTGATTGCATAAGATACCTTTTCATACGCATCCTTCTTCCTGCCTGATGCAAACATTTTTTCTGCAGAGTCCAGCATCCTGAGCGCATCCTTTTTGTAATTAATATACTTTTTCCGTGCAGGCGCCCCTGCAATCGAAACAATCTTTTCTTTTCGCAAATACTTTCGCCACACATAGTATCCAATCAAAGCCCCGATAATAAGATAAACAAAAGACCACGGCGAGCTTTTGTCCCCGTCCTTTTCTACAACAAGGCTTGTGATATTTCCCTGCGTCGTCATGTTCCCCTGAATCTGTGCCGTTGCATTTGTATTCGGGTTTGACATCTGGTATTGAAAGTTTGTCATGTTGCTTGACGTGGGCGAAATGGATTTATTCTCAACCTGAAAGCCTTCTTTCTCAAGCTCGGACATAGCTTCTTTAAACTCTGTGGAGTTCTCAAGCGCATCCATCATGCGCCTTTCCTTATCCGTGCTCCAGCTCGAGACATTTTCAACACTGCCGTTGTTGATGTCCCCTTTTATGCTTGCAGTGTCGCCATTCTCTTTCTGGTACTTATAGTCAAATTCGCCGCTGTCCTCTGATGTTGGGTTGACGTTTTTCTCTGAAAGCTGGTAGCCTTCCTCCTGAAGCTGCTGGTGCTCTTCGTATGTCTTGGGGTCAGACTCTATCTGCTTCATCATTTCCTGTTTTTGAGCTTCCTGCCTTTGCATCTCTTCCTGCATCTCCTGCTTTAGCTCCTGCATATTCTGCGGGTTTTGCTGGTCAATGTTCTGCAGCTTGTCCTGTGTGTTTTGCTGTTGCTCTTCCTGCTGTTGCTGCTCTTCCTCTGTCTGGCTTTGCTGCGACTGGCTTGATGAAGAATACGAAGTTGACTGCATACTGATATTGTCGCACTGATAAATTGATGTTATTCCCTCTGCCTGCACATTTGACGCGCCCTCTTCGACTTTGATGTCGTGTTTGTTTGACTCTATTTTTGTGTCTTTTTTGGTAAGAGGATCCGTGTAGTTGACAGTTGCCCTGTCAAGTGTGTAGCTTCCTTCAGCGTATGCAGTTATTGGCTGATACTCCACATCAACCATGCTTTTCTTTGGAATTGTCTGCTCAAGGCATTCTACATTCAGCCCGTTGTTTGCGAATATGTTTTTGTCAACTATTCTTATCGGGATGTCATAATCAAAGGGGTTGTCAAAGCGAAGGACAACCGTTACCGGGCTGCCCACAGAAATATTTTCCTCTTTTACAAGCTTTTCAACTGTCATCTCAGAGGCCAATGCAGGGGATGCAAGAAAAATCGCGCACATAAGAAAAAAGAATATTCTTTTCACACCAATCACCTAAGGACTCTCCACTTCCACTCCTTAAGATAGAATCTTGAGACAATCAACAGGATGGCTAACATAATCATCCAGTTCTTGATTGATGTCGGCTCTTTCTCGCGCTTTATATTTTCAGGAAGCTTTTCATATATATTCTGAAGTGTTCCCTGGTCCACTGACTTGAAATAAATCCCGCTTGTGATTGACGCTATCTGCTTTAGTGTTGCCTCATCAAGCTCTGCGTATTGTGCCCGCCCCCACATGTCGTAGCCGAGAACAACAGGCTGCTCTGAGCCCATGCCGACAGTGAAAACAGTGACCTCGCTTGACTTTGCAAAATTTGCTGCCTCAAGGGGCGCTATGACTCCGGCATTTGACACCCCGTCACTTAGGAGGACTACAAACTTCTTCTTGTTTGGAATTGATGACACCATGTCAATCGCAAGGCTGAGGCCATCGCCTATTGCTGTCGCGCCCTGGTTCTGCGATATGCTTTCTATCCGTTTTGCTGCCTTATCCTTGTCAGGGGTAAGGTATGATACAGTTGAGGCGCCGTTTGAAAAGGTTATGACCCCTACATAATCCTTGTTATCAAGCCCCTCGACCAGTATTTTGGCAGCGCTCTTCGCTGCCTCAAGGCGCGTTGGGGCATAGTCATTTGCCTGCATGCTGCCTGAAATGTCAAGAGCCAGAACCACATTCACCCCCTCTTTTGTCTGCTTGAGCGGTATGTGCGGGTCTGCAAGGGCAAGAAAGAGTGACGCGACAAGCAAAATATCCAGCCACAGTATTATTGTATTTCTTCTTTTTGCTTTCTGGTGGCTTGATGCCATTTTGATAAGATGTATGTTGCTGAACTTTACTGCTGCCTTTTTCTTGTTTTTTCTGGACTCATCAAGAACATAGAATATGCCTATGAGCGCGGCTGCAAGAAGAACAACCCACGCCGGCTCCATAAAAAAGAATCCCATTCATTCACCTGTACTTTCTCTTCCTCTGTTTGAAAAATTTCTGCATGTCAAGGGCCCATTCCCTTGATGTTGAAATGTTTATGCAGTCTATTTTTTTCTTCCTGAAAAAATCAATAGTTTCTTTTTCTTTTTGCGCCGCAATTTCAGCGTATTTTTCCCTGAACTCGCCGTCGCTTGTGTCAACAAGAACCGTTTCTCCTGTCTCATTATCCTCAAGCTCAATCATGCCAATGTCCGGAATCTGAAACTCGCGCTCATCCTCGAGCTTTATACAAACAACATCATTCCTTCGCGAAAGAATGCTAATCGGCTTTTCTATTTCCTTTGTGTCAATCATGAAGTCCGATATGACAAACACTATTGCCTTTCGCTTTATGATTCCTGAAAGAAACTCAAGCGGCTTTGCAAGGTTCGTCCCCCTGTGCTTTAGCGGGCAATATACAAGCTCGCGAATTATTCGAAGCGCCTGTTTTCTTCCTTTTTTTGGTGGGATGAATTTCTCGACATCTTCTGTTGAAATTAAAAGCCCTATCCGGTCATTGTTCATGGTGGCAGACATTGCGAGGGACGCTGCAATCTCTATTCCCTGCTGGCGCTTGAGCGCCATCTGTGTCCCGAAGTCAGAGCTTTTTGATGCATCAAAGACAATTATTGCTGTCAGGTCGCGCTCCTCAACAAACTCTTTGATGTAGGGCTGCCCCATTCGCGCGGTGACGTTCCAGTCTATGCTTCGTATGTCATCCCCGGGGACGTATTCGCGCACGTCTGAGAACTCTATGCCGCGCCCCTTGAACGCCGAAAGATACGAGCCCTGCATGAGCCCGTCAACAAGGTTCTTTGTCCTTATATCAAAGTTTCTTACTTTCTTTAATATCTGCTTTGCTTCGGGCATTGTGCGACCACCAGCCGATTAGGGCGCCTTTATCTTTGCAAGTATTTTTTCTATTACAGAATCAGTTGTTATTTCCTCTGCCTCTGCTTCATACGTTAAAAGTATCCTGTGGCGCAAGACATCCTTTGCAATTGCCTTGACATCTTCCGGCAAAACATAGCCCCTGCCCTCAAGAAGCGCCCACGCCTTTGCACCAAGAACCAGCCACAAGGATGCCCGGGGGGATGCGCCGTATTGTATGTGCCCGTCAACACCTATGTTGTACTTGTGAGGGTCACGGGTCGCATGCACAATTTTCGTAACATAATCGTGTATCTTTTCATCAGCATATATTTTAGGCGCAAACTGCTGGATGTCGAGTATGCTCTTTGCAGTGGTTGTCTTCCTGGCTTCAGGAATCTTTCCTTCAGTCATCCTAATAAGTATTTCTTTTTCCTCTTCAATGCTTGGATAGCCAAGATTTATCTTCATCATAAACCTGTCGACCTGCGCCTCCGGGAGCGCGTAAGTTCCTTCGGTCTCAATCGGGTTCTGCGTTGCAAGAACAAGAAAGGGCTTTTCAAGAACAAGAGTCTCGCCTGAAATCGTGACCTGGCGCTCCTGCATTGCCTCAAGCAAGGCGGACTGCACCTTCGGGGGTGCGCGGTTTATCTCGTCCGCTAATATGAAATTTGAAAAAATCGGCCCTTTTTTTGTTGTAAAGCTCCCTGTCTTCTGGTTGTATATTTTCGTTCCGATAATGTCTGCCGGAAGAAGATCCGGGGTAAACTGTATCCTGTGAAAATCAACTGCCAGTGTGTCGGAAAGTGTCTTTATCATCATAGTCTTTGCAAGGCCCGGCATCCCCTCAAGAAGGACGTGCCCGTTTGCCGCGAGCGCGACAACAACTTTTTTCATTACATCCTGTTGCCCGACAATTACTTTCTCGACTTCAAGAATTGTTTTCTCTGCTACCTTAGAATAAACTTCTGCCTTTTTGTTAAGCTCTTTTATTGCCTTGTCCATAAAAATCCCTCCGAATAAATAGGATATTAGCCGTTGGCTTTGTAATGGCTTTTAACTTTTTTAAGTGGCACTCAAATTTTAACAAACCTCATCTTTCTTCCTTCAAAAACTGCAAGCCGATCGTATCCTGCAGAGCGTATGAGGTTCATCCCCTTTTCATAATGCAGGTCAATCTCATTCACCCAATGCGCGTCTGTGCCGATTGTTACAGGAATTCCTTTCTTTTTGCATAGTGCAAGGATTTCGGGTGACGGGTGCATCTCACCTATTGGCTTTTTTATGCCCCGTGTATTCACTTCAACGCATAAGCCTGCTTGCGCAATGAGTTCGATAGTTTCTTCAATCAGGTGCCACAGGCTTTTTTCAGGCATATACCCGTCGCGCTTCACAATATCAACATGCGAAACAATGTCGCATATTTTGCTCCGGACAAGCCCCTGAAGCGCGCGATAATACTCTGCATGACGTGCATAGACTTCTTCCATAGACTTTCTCTCCCAAAAAGCCTTTCTTCGTTCTTCATTGGTGTGCTCAATGGGATGCCCGTCCAGAACATGCACTGAACCAAGGACGCAGTCAAAAGAATGCTTTTCCAGAAAAGCCTTTATTTCTTCGGCTTTTTCAGCATACCAGTCAAGTTCTATTCCAAGGCGGATTTTTATTTCCGGATATTTTTTCGCGAGCGTGCGCACAGCTTTTGTGTATATATCAATCGTCTCAAGGGGCATTCCATGAGAATACGGCCGCTCTGCCAAAGGATACCCGACCACTACATGGTCTGTGAAGCAGATTTCATCAAACCCTTTTTCTATTGCTGCCTTGACATATTTTTCAGGTGTCTCGGATGTGCGCCCTTCCCGTATCATATCTCCTGAATAAGAAGTATGGATATGGTAGTTGATTTTCATAATATCCCTAAATCAATCTGTATTCTCTCTCAAATATATCTTTTATTGCCTTTGCTTTTTCCTCACCTATGCCCTCGACCTCGCGAAGCTCAAATTCAGTTGCACTGGCGATCGCTTTTATTGTCTTGAACTTTTCAAGAAGGCGCACTGCAAGGGTGCGGTTGACATAAGGCAGCATTGCGACAAGCTCTTCCTGGGCCATGTTTGCACTCTGTGCCCTGCGCTCGCCTTTTGCCTGCACCCCGCGCTTTGCTTCCTTTTGTTCGCGCGCGGCAATTGACACCAAAAGTTCGGCTGTCTCCTCAACACTCTTTGTCCAGAATATCGGTACCCGAAAGTCAATTGCAACAGAATTTATTGCGCCGTTTATGGCGTTTGGGTGTATGTTTCTCTGCCCGAAAAGGCTCTCTCCTTCTACAATCATTATCGGGCGGATAAAGTTTGATGCAAGGTTTGACATCTGGCCAAAAAGCCTGCCGTCAATTATTGACTGCAAAAAGTCCTCAACTGTCTTTCTTTCAGCGCACACACGGTCAGACAATATGAAGTCCCCGACACCAAGGGTTTCCGGGAAAAGGACAATGTCCTTTTCAGAAAGCAGGCGAAGAAGCTTTTTCTCGCGCGTGTCAGTATATATAATAGGCAACTCGTCTTTCTTTTCAACAAATTCCTTTAGTGTTCCCTTTGCGCTTTTATCTGCCTCTGTATCCTTTGATACAATTGTGCCATGATCATTAAAGGAGCGCTTCATATTTTGCAGAACATATTTCATCTTCTTTTCTTTCTTCTTTGCATTCCAGAAATATGCTTCATCAATCGTCCCCTTTGCAATGAGGACATATATTTCCCCTGCGCGCGACCTGCCTGTCCGGCCGCGCCGCTGTATTGCGCGTATTTCAGAGGGTATGGGCTCATAAAAAACCACAAGGTCTACTTTCGGAATATCAAGGCCTTCCTCTGCAACGCAGGTCGCGCACAGCACATTGTGCTCGCCCTCCCGGAATTTTTCGAGAATTTCCATCTGCTTTTTCTGCGAAAACCCTTTTCTCTGCCCGATGAATATCACAGGCTTTATTTTGTCGGATGCAATCTTCTCAAAAATCTTTTTTGTGGTTGTGACATATTGTGTAAATACTATGGCTTTTTTGTCGCCGGATATTTTTTCCTCAAGAAGCTCCCTTATTTTTTCAAGTTTCGGGTGCTCGATTTTCTCTGCGCATATAAAGCGCACAATCTGCTCTGCGCGCACAAAGTCATGGTCCATGAAAAGCTCTGCCGCAGCCTTTGTCTTGTTGTCAGCATGAAGCTTGTCAAAATATTCTATGAGCTGCTCAGCGCCCTGGCTTTGCAGAAGCTCAAGGGCATGGTTGATTTTTATGCACTGGGACGCTGTTGAGATTGAGCGGAATGTGAGTGCGTTCCTTGTCCTGTGCGCTTCCTGCACAAGTTTTTTTTGCAGGAGAAGAAGGTCTTTTTTCCCTGCCCGAAGGGTCGGCACATAATGCATTTTCTGCAAAAATTTCATGCGCGTTTCAAGCGATGCTTCAAGCAGTTTCTTTGCGCGAAGAAAATCTTCCGGAAGCTCAACGCGAATCCAGTCAAAATCTGTGGAGTGTATATAGTCTCTAACATCTGCATCCTGCTCGCTGCGTATTTCCACGTTTTCAATAAAAAGGTTCCCGCAGATTAGCCCTATTTTTTCTTCAGTCCCGCCCGGTGATGCAGTAAGCCCAAGGACGAGCGGGTTCTTTGCATCCTGCAGATACTTCTTGGCCATATAAGTATATGCATAATCTCCGCTTGCCCTGTGGCATTCATCAAAAATAACAAGAGAAAAGTTCTCCAGTGAAAGTGTGTTTCGGACAATGTCATTCTCGACAACCTGCGGTGTTGCAAAAAACACTGTGTTTTCCTGCCATATTTGCTCGCGCTTCTTCGGCGGCTCTTTCCCGGTGACAACTGCAAAGCCTTTTGCTTTAAGGAGCGGCTCAAAGCTTTTCATGTGCTGTTCTGTAAGCGGCTTTGTCGGGGCAAGAAAAAGTACTTTTGACCCAGGAACTGTATGCAGGCGGTGCGCCGCAACCCCGAGAGCAATAATGGTTTTTCCAAGGCCTGTCGGCAGGACAACCAGGGTGTTCTTTTTTGCAGCAGACGCTATTATGGTCTCCTGATACGCCCTGTGCTCAATTGCATTTTTCTTTAAAAGAGGGTGCCTGATATATGCCATAAGAATGGTTAAATCAGAATCATTAAAGGTGTTTTGGTGGCGGGGGCTTTGTGTACAAGTTCCTTCTGCATGTAAAGTCATTCATTCAACGCATTATACATTATCTACGAACCAGAACGCGTTGATAAAGCCATAAGCGACGAGTTTTATCGTTTATTAAAGCCAGTAGCATAAAAAACACTTTCTCTAAAACCCAGAATTAAGGGATACAATTATCCTAACACTTCATTTTGTATCCCCTAAAAACACAAAATACACAAAGCCTGTGGCTGACCAAAGCATATATACAAAAGATGCTGTAATAGGACGTATGCCTGAGAATTACGAGATAAAGCCGAGCAAACTTGCGTTTGTGGGTTACTCTTATGCCAAAGCATTTCTTTTTTCTTTGATTTTCTTTATTGCCCTGTATTATGTAGTAAATATCATTGCAGCAGCATACACTCTTTATGTTATTGCTGCATTCGCCCTGTTCCAGCTTTTTGACTACTACTCCCTCTCTGTGCGATACAGGAAGGAAAAATACATTTTCCTTGGCAATAAAATCATACATAAAAGCGGGGGCATATTTTCAGACAGCCAGACAGAGCTTTTGGTAAAAAACATAACGCACGTTAGCATGCGCTTGGATTATATTGAACACAAAATACTTTTTGAAACAGGCAATATACGTATAGAGTCTGCAGGAAGCGGCGGTACAGAGGTGCATCTTCGCTCAATAGACTTTCCTGAAAAAATTTGCGCGTATATCGAAAGTCTCATGAAGCAAAACGGGTTCAAACTGTCAAAAGATAACCTTGTCCAGCAGGAACA
>JAIVYS010000004.1:0-19517 GCA_048635325.1 Candidatus Bathyarchaeota archaeon | reverse complement strand
CGGCACATGAGGATCATTGTCAGAATTTATGGCGATGACTTTTTTACAGATTGATTTTATTTTTTCCCAGTCAATTGGTTTTGAAAAGAAGTTGCTGAGTTCTTTATGCCCGAGGTCATCAACAGATCCTGCGACAAGAACAGCCCCGCCAACTTTTTGCCCTGCTTCAAGAGACTCTATATAGCGCAAGATAGCAATGCACCCTAGGCTGTGCCCGACAAGGTATGTGTCTTTGCCAGGAGTTCCAACAACGCCAGAAATGTGCTTAACCCATTCATCAACCTGCGGGTTATCGGCGTTCGGCAACTGCGGGACTGTTACATCAAACCCTTTTTCTTCAAGCTCTTTTTTCAGCCACGGGCGCCATGCGCCCTCGGGCACACCTTTCCATCCGTGCAGTATTATTGCTCTTTTTGGCATAGAGATCCCAAAAAAGTCTGATGATTACAGAGAACAAAGGCGAACTTTATTTGATAACATAACTTTCAAGTTCTGCTTCATTGCTATTTGTCCAACCCATGATGTAGTTATTATTAACAACCATAAAAGGAACACCTTGAACAGGCGCACCTGATTTTTCAAAATAATAATCATACAAATCTTTATTCTCAATGTTTTCATTGACATTGATTTCCTTCACAGAAATCTTATCACCATATTTGGTTTTTAGGGTATCAAGGAATTCTTTAGCAGGGCCACAATGCGGGCATCCCGGATAATAAAAATAGAGTATCTCAGTTTCCTTAATTTCCTGAGAGTTAATTAAATCAATGGCTTTTTCTTCAGGATTTGATTTCTCAACACTCACACATCCACTTATAATTGCAGCCAGGAGAAATACTAAAATAATAAATTTCGTATTCATAGTTAAAATTAACTTAAATGCCTTATATAAACATATTGATAGAAATTCGCCCATTTCTCCGGTTAACGCTTTTTTATGAATTGTATATACTAAGTCAGCGCGTCCAGCCAGAGCCTTCTTTTTAGTTACACCATCACATTCATCAAAAACGGCGCGAACGATGAGAAAAGCCAGTAATTGAATATCAATGCAGTTGAAACATAAGTCAGCTGGCTTACAATGCATATCTTGTTAGTAAAAAAAATCGCCATGAATCTCGCGACAACATAAACTGCAACACACAACATCCCTGTCAACATGATACTCAACTCAGGGATAATCCGAAGTGACATAAAAACCCATATAGGAACATATCCGTAAATCGGTGTCAGGTAATACTCAGCTCTTTCAACATGGCGCAAAAACGATCCGATAAGTGAAGCGCTTATGCCTGTAATAAGCCCAAGAGTAGGGCTGTACGCAACTGAAACAAGTATGGAAAAAAACAGGCAGAAGTCTATACCTGTTATCAAGGGAATGTATCTCTGAAGCATTCTTGAGGTTGCGCCAACCAGCACAAACAGCAGAATGAAAAACGGGTGCCTGAAAAATATAAATGAAACAAAGCAAAAAAGTACCAATACACCCACTAATTTTAATCGCGGATTTTTCATCTCAAATAATGATGCCGTGTTTTTCAAGCCAATTGTTGCCTGCCTGATTTTTGATGGTTTTTGGCAATGAACACGGGGTGTGTTGCAGGCCATGCCCGACTCGCTTTGATCTGTTTGAATCTTTTCAAGCCGGTTTAATGGCTGCTGTTTTCTGCGCCCTGATATCATGCCATCAACTATGAAATCAAGTGTTGTCAAAAACATGTGCTCCCCTTCAGGCGCAACCCGCCTATTTTTTCAGTTATCGCGCCCCACGAGTCCGTCAGAATATTGCCGCACACAGCCTGCGGCATAAACGCGCACGGAGTCACGTCACCATTTGGGTTAACTGATATTGTTTTTATGCCTGCGGAACAGTTGTGTGCGCAGTCGTAAATTGAAATATCCATATTTTTGTCCTCTGCTTTCAGGCGCATCAATAGTTTCATGACAATATCATCTTCTTTTGCCCCAATATAAATATCTGATTCTATCGCCCGCCCAACCGGTTTCAGCTTCTCAATAATCCATCTCGAAATATTGTTTTTTTTCAGGAAATCGTAAATCTCCATAATGTGATTGCAGTTCAACTTGGTCAGAGTGGTTGATGCACCCAAAGGAATGCCGTAATTCAGGCTGTTAAAGATGCCTTTTTCTGTCCGGCTGTATGCATCTTTGCCGCGCATCTTATCGTGAACCGCTCCTATGCCGTCCACACTTATCATAAGGCGCGAGATATCAATTTCAGACAATGCTTTTGCAGCGCTTTTATCAATCAGCGTGCCATTGCACACAATCCCGGTTTTTGTCTTCAGAGAAGAGTATTTTAGAATCTCAAAAATATCGCTTCTCAAAAAAGGCTCGCCACCGGAAATTGTAATATGATTCACCCCGTTATCCACCAGAACATCTATTGCAGACTTAATCTCTTGTGTTGTGAGTTCTTTCCCACAGCCGCTATCCGCAGAATAACAGTGAAGGCACTCAAGGTTGCATCTGGATGTGGCCCTTAATGTCGAGAACATAGAGACTATGGAACCCGAAAAAGTATATATACGATTTAACACAAAAGTAGCACTAAGTAATAACTTTTACAAAAAAGGTGTTAATATGGTCGAGCGCATAGGGGTTTCTATTCCGAAGAATTTGCTTGGAAAGTTTGACTCATTCATAAACAAGAAAGGCTATGCAAACCGTTCAGAAGGAATTCGGGATGCAATCCGTGATTTTCTCTCTGAACCGGGCATTGATCTGTCAGGCGATGGTGTCGGAACAATTTCAGTATTTTACGACCACCACATTCATCATATTTCTGATTTCCTGACAGAAGTGCAGCACGATTTTGAAAACATTGTGCTAAGCTCAATACACTTTCATCTGTCGCATGACACATGCCTTGAAATCATAGTTGTCAGGGGAAACTTTCGAAGAATATCTGTTTTTGCATCAAGAATCAAAGCCAAAAAAGGAATCAACCAGGTAAAGATACAGATTATGGGAAACGCCCAGATTAGTATTTAGTTTTCAGAACTTTTCACAGCAGCCTTTGCTAAATCATAAATCTTCTTCAAAGGAACATTGTTCTCATCTGCTATTTTTTTGCAGTCCTTGTATTCAGGAGATGCTGTTTTAATTTCGCCACCTGCGCTTCCGACCTTAACGCTCACAACACCATACTTTGTTTTGACTTCTTTTTTCTCTGCAAACAGTTTCTTTCTTTCGGCTCCAAATATCCGCACACCAAAAGTTGTAGTTTCATTGAATATAATGTCTGCCAGATTGTCAGTATTTTCAGGTGTTGAAATGACACTCACTTTAATTGCAGGCCTGCTGTTTTTCATTTGGATGTTTGCACAAAATGCGTCCAGTGCGCCATGCGCCAGCAATTTTTCAATCAAGTGCTCGTAATATTCAGGATTCATGTCATCAATGTTTGTTTCAATAACATTCACACTATCTGTATCATAATCAGAAACCAACTCGCCCATGAATATTCGCAGCAGGTTAGGGTGTTCCAACTCAGCTTTTCCTGCGCCATAACCAACCTTGTCAACGCGCATGTGCGGTATATCTCCAAAATCAGTTGTCAAAGAAGTGATGACAGCAGCACCAGTAGGCGTGACCAGCTCTCCCGAAACCCCTGTTGAATAAACAGGAATTCCTTTTATCAATTCAGCTGTTGCAGGGGCAGGCACAGGAATCGTTCCGTGCGCGCACTTTACAAAGCCGCTGCCGATGTGCAGGCGCGAGCTGAATACTTTTTTGATATTCAATTTTTTCAGCCCAATAACGATTCCTGCAATGTCAAGTATGGTGTCCAGTGCTCCGACTTCATGAAAATGTACTTTCTGTATGTCTATGCCGTGTACTTTGCTCTCTGCCTTGCCTAACTTTAGAAAAATATTTTTGCAGGATTCCTTTATGTCCGAATCCAGCGCACTCTTATCAATTATTTCATTGATGTCATCCAGGCAGCGATGCGCCTGCTTTTCTGTGGCAATGATATCTACTTTTGTTCCTGATATGCTGTTCTTTCCAACTTTTTTTACATGTATTTTGTAGCCGGAAATCTTCAGCTTGTCAAGCTCTTTTTTCAGGTACTCTGTATCCAGACCAATGTCAACGAGTGCGCCAAGCACCATGTCCCCGCTGATTCCTGAGAAGCAGTCAAAATATGCTATTTTCACTTTTTCACCCGTTGTTGATAAGGCTTGCAAAATAGCCTGCGCCAAAGCCATTGTCAATATTTACCACAGCCACACCCGGGGCGCAGCAGTTCAGCATAGTAAGAAGCGGAGCCACGCCTCCGAAAGAAGCCCCGTATCCGACAGATGTCGGAACAGCAATAACCGGGCAGCTTGCAAGCCCTGCAACTGTCGGGACGCACGCCCCGTCCATACCAGCAATTGCAATAATGCACTTGGCATTATAGATGTCGTCCAGATGCTTCAGAAGCCTTGGCAGTCCTGCAACCCCTACATCATAAACTTTTTTTACTTCATTTCCCATTATTTCCAGAGTCACAATTGCTTCCTCTGCCACAGGAATATCCGCAGTGCCTGCGCATATAACCAAAACTTTTCCTTTCTTCTCCGCTTTTTCTTTTTCAAGAGTTATGGTTTTTGCCAGAGCATTATACCTGACATTTTTATTGAGCTTCTTTACTTCTTCAAACACATCTTCACTGGCCCTTGTCAGCAAAACATTGTTCTGCGTTTTTTCCATGGACTGGAATATTTTCAGAATCTGCTCTGTTGTCTTTCCCCTGCACAGGACAACCTCAGGAAAGCCGTTTCTTAGAACCCTGTGATGGTCTATTTTTGCAAATCCCAAATCTTCAAAAGGCATGCATTTCAGTTTTTCAAGAGCCTCTTCTGTAGATATTTTGTTTTTCTTAAAATCATCAAGAAGTTTTATTATTTGCTCTTTTTCCATTACAAAACCTCGTTTAAGCTGCCTGTCCTGTAGCCTTCCAGATCCAATGTTATGTAAACAAAACCGAGTTCCTTAAGGCCTGCAACTATCTTTTTTGAATGTTTTATCAATGTATCTGTCTCGCCTTTTTCTACCTCAATTCTTGCGAGTTTGCCATGAAAACGTACGCGCAACTGTTTTATACCGAAATTATGAATAATGTCTTCTGCGCGCTCTATTTTTTCCAGATTTTCCTGTGTTATTTCCGTGCCATATGGGAACCGGGATGCTAAGCAGGCAAAAGCCGGCTTGTCCCATGTATTAAGGCCCATGCTTTTTGACAACTGCCTTATTTCTGTTTTAGTTAATTCTGCATCCTTTAGCGGACTCACTATATTCAGTTCTTTTAGCGCCATCATGCCCGGCCTGTAGTCAGCTAAGTCATTATAATTTGTTGCATCAATCACGGTTTTTATCTTTTTTTCTTCTGCAAGAGCCTGTATCTTTGAGAACAATTCCTTTTTACAATAGTAGCAGCGCCCAGGCGTGTTTTCTTTAAAGTTCGGGAGTTCTGTTTCTTTAGTGTTCACTACAATATGCTGAATCCCTATGGATTTAGCGTGCTTTCTGGCTTCCTCTAACTCTCTTTTCGGATGAGTTGGTGATGCTGCTGTAACTGCGAGTGCATTTTTCCCAAGAACATCAAAAGCAACTTTTGCCAAAAATACGCTGTCCACACCACCTGAAAACGCAATGACTGCGGAATCCATTGATTTAATGCGCTCTTTCAGGTTTTCCAGCTTGGAAACAGGGGATTGCTGCATGTATGAACTAAAGAAAGGAAAAGATATATGTCTTGTTCCGAGTGCATTTGAGATTGAGTATTCTGTTACTTGCAGGTTAAACTCAATAATATTTGGGCTAAAACGGAGAACGACTAAAAACGTTATATTATTCTCTAATTTAGGTATGATTATGATGTCAAGAGTGTTATCATTTTACAAAAAATCATTGCAAAATAAATCCTTTCAAGATATGCATTCAACGTGGCAGTTAGTAAATCCATCTATTGAACATTGGAATAGATTCAAGTTTTTTATAACAAAATACTACTACGATGAAAATAGACGTGACTTAATAATTGCACTAAATCCCGGAAGGAAAGGATGTAATAAAACAGGCATTGCATTGACTGATGAAAATGTACTGTTCACTAAACTAAAATACCCCAATCATAATTCAAAACCAGAAGTTGAAAGAACAGCCACAAGAATATATTCCATAATTGAAGAAGTACACCCAAACATCAATACATTTTTTTCTAAATTTTTTATGATGAATATTTTTCCATTTGGTGTTGTCACTGATGGAAAAAACGTGGTATTCAATAAGATCATTAAAATTCCAAAGATAGAAGAGTTTTCCAAAGACTTCGTTGCTAAGTCCATTGAAATATTTAATCCAGAACGAATATTCTGTGTAGGCAGGGGTAGTAAAAATTTTATCCAGAATCACTTTTCGGATAAGAATCCCGTATACTTATACCATCCAGCATATAGATTTCCAGATAAAGAAAAAGAGAAATATCGAAAATATCTAAAATAAGAATGGTCTAAAAATCAACCTCTTTCCCAACGTAAGCCCCGCACGTCTCATACCCGAACTTCCTGTAATACTCCCTCGTCCCAATCGCAGAGGTCACAACAATCTTTTTCATGCCGCGCTCCCCTGCGATTTTTTCAGCGCGCTCCATAAGCTTTTTGCCAAGCCCTTTGTGCTGGAATGCATCGCCTTTTTCACCAAGAGGTGTGCTTGTGCCGGACACTTTTAGTTCGCGCACTATTGCAGTCTTTTTGTCTATTTCAGGCCGAAACGGCTTTGCAGGAATGCGCAAACGAAGATACCCGACAAGAACATCTTTTTTCCGGTCTTCTGCGCTTATGAAATATTCTGTTCCTTCAGATGATTTGTATTCAAGCTCTGTGATTTCAACTTTTTCAGGCACAATACCTTTCTTATAGTGCATGTGCCCTGCTTCCCTGCACCTTATGCAGCGGCACCGCGAGCCGTCTTTCTCAAGAATCTTTTCTGCCAACTCACGAAGGTTGCCTGCAGTGACTCCAGCAGCAATCTTTTCCTTTGGTATGTCGCGCTGGACTCTCATGAGCCGAACATAAGGCGGAAGAATCTTCTTTATTTCTGCAACAAGCTTTGCAGCGCGCACATTATCATAAGGTGTGTATTTTCCTTCTTTCCAGAGTTTGTATATTCCTGTTCCTTCCGTTACCAAAGTCGGGTATATCTTTAGCATGTCGGGACGAAAATCAGGATTGTCAAAAAGCTCGCGAAACATTTTCAGGTCTTCTTTCTCGTCCTGCAAAAGCCCGGGCATCATGTGATAACAAACTTTTATTCCCGAGTCCTTCAAAAGCTGTGTTGCCTCAATTACATCTTTTATGCTGTGCCCGCGCTCCATTTTTTTGTAGATTTCATCAGATAGTGTCTGAACACCGATTTCAACGCGCGTTGCCCCTAGTTTAAGCATAGCATCTATATGATCCTTTTTGCAGAAGTCAGGCCTTGTCTCAATTGTGAGTCCGACACAGCGCGTTTTTGCGGTCTCATTCAGTTTTTGCGCACCCTTAAGCGTTTTAGACGTCGCCCCGTTCATAGCATCAAGGCAGCGCTTTACAAACTCTTTTTGGTACTCCGCATCCTGTGCAGGGAATGTCCCGCCCATTATTATGAGCTCTGCTTTCTCAATAGAGTGGCCTACAGCATGAAGCTGTTCAAGCCTGTTCTTTGCCTGAAGATACGGGTCGTATCCAAACATTTTTGCCCTGCGCGCTGCAGGCTCAAGCCCGGTGTAGCTTTTCGGTGAATCATCTCCTTCTGGGCAGTATATGCATTTCCCGGGGCACGGATGCGGCTTTGCCATGACAGCAACAACGCAGACACCCGATATTGTGCGCACAGGCTTTTTTGTCAATATTTCAAGCCCCTTTCGCTCATCCGCGTATTTCAGGATTTCAGAATTCGCAACGATTCCTAGGACACCATATTTTTTGGACATATTGCGCTTCCAGAACGTAAGTTCGCGCTGTGTCTTGATTTTACCGCTTCTTATTGCGTCAATGATTTCGAGAGCGAATGTTTTTTCTTTTTCGGGCATAAGGCACATTATTCAAAGAAGTTTATGTTTGTTTGTACACGTTTTATAAGTAGCATATCTCCAATTATTGTTTCTTTTCACAAAATCACTCAAAGAGTTTTTGAAAGGTTTAAAAAGTTTGAAGTTCGTTATTATTTAGGAGCAAATGCTTCAAAGCAAGTTTGATGTGGAATAGTATGAATGGTTCCGATATTCAGAAACAGGTTATCCAAGGGGTCAACAATCTTGTCGAATTAGCTCCGATATACATTTCTACGATGGATGCATATAACGAAGGCAGTGTTTCCTCTGGATTAAACGATCAAGGGCGTTATGTTATTTTCAGTGCTTCAGAAGACGGTTCCGGCTCAAATCTTTCTGATGTTTCAAAAGTAGATTTTGTTTCGGTTCTTGATGGGCCAACCGGAGATATTTTCAGGAATCTGGGTCCTTTTTATGAGCTAGTCGGTTCCTCTGAAGATGCTTTGTATCGCTCGCTAAGGCAAGAAGAAGCTCTTTCAGAGTTATCGGTCCATCCAGAATTGGATATGCAGGCACTTTCAGATATTCTGAATGGTGCAGACGGAGAAACTATTCTGAAAGCCGTAAACATGGCACTCAATTATTTCCATCAAAGATACGACACGAATGAGACACTTGGTACTCTTGTGGAAGACTACATGCCTTTGCATGTTGAGGATGGCATGGTTCGTGGAGCTGTTTGCTGTGTTAAATGTGGCGATTACACAAGATATGAGCTTCCGGTGACTTTGTTCCAAAGAGGCGGACTGATTTTACCCTGTTCAGCAGGTTGTAATAATAGATATAGCATTCGGATTGATGATGACGAGGTATCTGTTGAGTCTTTTGAAAATCAAAGACTTCCAGATGTTGCACTGCATTATTAGTGTGCTTTTTTCTTGATTAGTTACTCTAAGAAATGCCGTTATTCATTATTGCTTTTTCTGCTTGTTTGATGTTGCTGGTACCTCTACCCAATTTTTTCACTCGCATAATCCACGAGACTGAAAACCTTGTATCCTTCAAGAGCCTTTCTCCCGGGCAAGAATGATAATTCAACTATAAACGCGAATCCGGCAACTTCGCCGCCAAGGCGCTCGATAAGCTTTGCCGATGCCTTTGCAGTGCCCCCTGTTGCAAGAAGGTCATCCACAATAAGAACGCGCTGCCCCTGCTTCACCGCATCCTTATGCAGCTCAAGAGTGTCAGGGCCATACTCTTTTTCATATGTCTCTGAAATCACTTCTGCCGGCAGCTTTCCTTTTTTACGGATAGGCACAAACCCGACACCGAGCTTGTCTGCAATAAGCCCGCCGAGAATAAAGCCGCGCGACTCAATGCCTGCCACAAGGTCAATCTTTTGCCCGTTGCAGTGCTCTACCGTCTTTTCGACAACATACCTGTTTGCTTCTGCGTTCTTGAAAAGTGTCGTGACATCATAAAACAAAATTCCCTCTTTAGGGTAATTCGGTATTTCTCGGATTACTGATTTTAAGTCCATAGCAACACATGAACAAATTGGGGGCAAAAGCAGATAAGCTTTTCAGTTTGTTTGCTTTAAACCCACATCTTTTTCCTGAAATAAAGAAACAGTGAGAGTGAAACCACTATCATCACAACCCAGAGCGCAGGATATCCCCAGTACCAGTTCAGCTCAGGCATACTGAACGGCGATGCATGTGTATTAAAGTTCATGCCATACAGCCCTGTTACGAATGTCAGGGGAATGAATATTGTGGCAATAACTGTCAATACTTTCATTACCTCATTCATCTTGTTGCTGACACTTGAAAGATAAAGGTCAACCATGCCGGAAAGCATGTCCCGGAAGGACTCTATGTTGTCTATAATCTGAATTGTATGGTCATAGACGTCGCGAAGATATACCTGCGTGGATTTCAGGATAAGGGGTGAATCCCTTCTTTGCATCCCGCTTATGACTTCGCGCAAAGGCCAGACAGCTTTTCGAAGATATATCATCTCTGTCTTCAGGTCGTGTATATCCTGCAGTGTTTCGGGCTTCGGGTTGGTCACAAGGTGTTCTTCCAGTGTGTCTATTCTTTCCTCAATTTTTTCAAGCATGAGGAAATAGCTGTCCACAATGGCGTCAGTCAGGGCATATGCAAGATAATCAGTCCCTGTTTTTCTTATCATGCCCTTTCCGCTTCGTATTCTTTCCCGGATTGTATTGAAGACGTCGCCCTCCTTTTCCTGAAAAGATATGACGAAAGTCGGGCCAAGAACAATGCTGACCTGCTCTGAGTGTATCTCATTTGTTTTATCATCATAGTGCAGCATTTTCAGGACAATAAAAAGGTGTTTCTCAAAGTCTTCTATTTTCGGGCGCTGGTTGGTGTTTAGAATATCCTCCTGCATCAAAGAGTGCAGGCCAAAGTGTTCCCCTAATTTTTCTATAATTTCCGGCCTGTGAATGCCGTCTACGTTTATCCAGGTCACAGTTGGCTTCTCTTTGAATTTGAAACAGTCATCAACTGTTTTTGCTTCTTTTTCCTGGAATTTGGATGCATCATAATCCATTATAGTGATTTTGACACTTTCCTCTTTTTTGCTTCCTACATACACCAGGCTTCCCGGGGGAAGGCCTGCTTTTTTTGATCTTTTTATGACGTGCGCTGCCAATGTGTTCACCATTCTATATTGATTCATTCATGCATATAAAGAAATTATTCAGGGAAGCGCACGTTCATGCATCTTTTCTGCTTTCTGCCCTGCTTCATTTAGGGTCTTTCCAAGAGAGATTATGCCGTGGTTCTTCAGAATGAAATAATCGTGCGCACACAGCTTTTCTGCCTGCTCCATAAGTTCTGAAGTTCCATATACCTCTTCTTTTTCAGTAACCGGTATGCCGAGCTTTTCTGCATGCTTCATAACAAACGCATCATGCCCGTGAAATATTGCGCGCACTTCAGGTCGTTTTGAATAAATTGCATGATGAAGAGTTGATTCAGATGACGGGTCAACAATCCCTATTGTATTAACCTTGTTTTCGGTCACAGAGACAACTTCTGCAAATTCTTTTTCACTCATATTTCCAAGGTTCGTCCCTGCGCCTGTGATTATAAAACCTTTTTCAGTTCTTGCGCTAATGTTGCCATGGCTTCCTGTTTCGTGCAGGGGTGCAATGCCAAGCTCAGAAAACTTTTTGCACCAGAAAATCAGCTCGCTTATGCACTCATTATTTGGCGCGCGCCTTTCAATAAAAACTGTTTCAAACTTCACTCCGGCATATCCATCACTCATTCAAACAACCTTTTAATCTCATCAGAATTTGGCTTTAGTATGCCTTTTTCTGTTATTATCCCTGCAATGTATTTTGCAGGTGTGACATCGAACGCAGGGTTCAGGGCATGCGCACCCTTTGGCGCAATCCTGACGCAGCTTATTTTGCCTGTGTCTGCAAGCCCTGACGCATACAGGACCTCGTCCTCGCTTCGCTCCTCAATCGGGATGTCTTTTCCTGTTGCGCATTTCATATCAAACGTGGTACTCGGCGCAGCAACATAGAATGGTATGCCAAACTCTTTTGCGACAACAGCTTTCTCAAAAGTGCCTATCTTGTTTGCCACATCCCCGTTTGCGGCAATCCTGTCTGCCCCTACAATCATCATGTCAATTCCCTGCGACATATAGTGCGCGCCTGCATTATCGGGGATTATCCGGTGCTCAATCCCCTCATTCATAAGCTCCCATGAGGTGAGCATTGCACCCTGGCATCTTGGGCGCGTTTCGTCAACATACACAAAGACCTTTTTCCCCTGCTGCTTTGCGCAATATATTGGGGCAAGCGCGCTGCCCCAGTCAACGAACGCGAGCCAGCCTGCATTGCAGTGCGTCTCTATTTGGAACCCGTCCTTTATCAGTTCGCTTCCGTATTCCCCGATTTTTTTGCAGTTACCAGCATCTTCATCAGCGATTTTTTGCGCCTCAAGAACTGCTGCCTCTTTTGGGTTGCATGAATTTATTGCAGAATCATAAACCCTTTTTGTAGCATAAAACAAATTCTGGGCTGTAGGGCGCGTCATCTCTATGTGCTTTCTTGCGGCGTCAATGTATTCTTGAAAAGCCTCCTTTTCTGCTTCAAGAAACGCCTGCGCCATGGCAAAGCCGGCAGATGCGCCGATTGCCCCTGCACCGCGTACTATCATGTCTTTTATAGCCTTTGCAGTGTGCAGGTGTGTTGGCAGCTCTATAATCTCAAATTTGTGCGGGAGAATGAGCTGGTTTATCATCTTCACAGTGCTGCCTTCGAGCCAGACTGTTCTGTAGTGTTTGTTGTTGACTTGCATAGTGCAGAATATGGTTGCGCATAATTATATTTGATTAAATACGTCAAATGATAAATTTATAAGTTTTTTACAACCATTATTATTTAGTGATTACATGGTTTCTGAAAAAATGACTGTTGGTATATCTGTAATGGATCGTGAGGCTCTTTGTGAGTTTCTTGATGGTAAAAACATAAAATGCCTTCCTTGTGGTAAAGTAGAGGCTGGCAAAGAGAAATATTTTATTTTAGGCCCTATGGATGCGTCATATAAGAACGAGATCAAAGAACTCGCTGAAAGCTATGAGGTGTTAGGTCCTGGTGAAGGAAATTTGGACGAAATAGCTAACTATCGTGAAGAGCACGGCTGCGAGTAAGAAATTGAGAATCCGGTAAAAATCCAAAAGCATATAATGCTTTTACCCAAAACACCACTATGCAAACAATTTCTGCTGATATCGCTATCATAGGCGGCACAGGAGTCTATGACCCTGCGCTTCTGAAAGACTCAGTTGAAATAAACCCAGACACGCCCTACGGCAAGCCGAGCGCAAAAATCATTGTAGGCACTCTTGGTGAGAAAAAAGTCGCATTTCTGAACAGGCACGGCGAGGGGCACAGCATCCCGCCGCACAAGGTCAACTCGCGCGCGAACATCCACGCGCTCAAAGAGCTTGGGGTAACAAGGATTCTTGCCCCGACAGCAGTCGGCTCGCTTCATGAAGACTACAAGCCCGGCGACATTGTGGTCATTGACCAGTTCATTGACAGGACACACGGGCGCCCGTCAACATTTTATGAGGACGGCAAAGTGTGCCACATCTCTGTTGCAGACCCGTTTTGCCCTGATCTGAGAAAACTGCTTGTTGAGACCGGAAAGTCTCTTGAGTACAGGATTCATGATAAAGGGACAATGGTTTGCGTTAACGGGCCGAGATTTTCGACAAGGGCAGAATCATTGCTGTTCAAATCATGGGGCTGCCACACAATAAACATGACTCTTGTGCCTGAGTGCGTCCTTGCCCGCGAGAAAGAGATGTGCTACGCATCTGTTGCAATGGTAACGGATTATGACTGCTGGAAAGAGCACAATGTAACTCTGGATGACGTAATTTCAACAATGAAGCAGAACGAGGAGAAAGTCAAAAAGATTCTCGCAGAAGCAATACAGAAGATTCCGGCGAAAAGGGGATGTACCTGTGGGAGTGCGCTGGAAGGCGCAGTGATTTAAGGCGATTATTATTCTTGTAGAAATCATTCTTTGGATAATCGGAATTACGGCATTCACTTTGCTGGGTGCGTGTAGGCGGGGTTTTCCCGAGGTTTTATGATCAAGCAGGCAAAATTTCAACTAACTTGAGCTTGAAATTCAGAACTTTTCCTGCCATCGGGTGGTTCAGGTCAAGGGTTGCTGACTCATCATCTATTTCCGTTATCTTTGCAGGTATCTGCGCACCATTCGGAAGAGTCACACCAAGCACCATTCCCACTTTAACTTCCTGCTCTTTAGGAAGCTGGCCTTTTGGCACCTTCTTGAACATCTGCGGGTCGTGATCACCGTAAGCGTCCGCTGGCTGAAGCTTAACATCTTTTTCTTCACCAGATTCCATTCCTTCCAGGGCATTATCGAACCCTTTTATGACTTTTCCGGCACCGACCTCGAACTCAAGTGGATTTCCGTGCTTTTCAGAGCTGTCAAAGACAGTCCCGTCGTCAAATGTCCCTGTATAATCAACTTTTACTTTATCTCCTTTTTTCACTGGCATTATATCAACTCCCATCTAATTATGGTCAGAAAATAAGAACCAAAAGGACTCATTCTATGACTGCGTAAGAGTTTAGGGTGCGCTTATATAAGTGTTTTGGTCGCGATTTTATGGACGCCGTGGAATGAAAGATGTACAAGAGCAGCAAACATTCCGGACGACAAAATAATCTATATATGCCGGAGTTCTCAAAATAAGTGTATGAAAAAGCCAATCATCTCACTAACAAGTGATTTTGGTGTCCAGAGCCAGGGCATTGGCATCATGGAGGGCGCCATCATAGACATCTCCCCTAATGCTTATGTAATCCACCTTATGCACGGGCTTCCGGACTTCAACACCACTGCTGCTTCAAGGACAATGGAGACTGTGAAATCCCTGCCTGTAGGGTATCATGTCTGCGTTGTCGACCCGGGTGTCGGCACAAAAAGAAGGGCCATCATCATAAAGGCAAAAAGAGGCGATTATTTAATCGGGCCGGACAATGGTGTTTTAAACTTAGCAGCAAACCTTCTTGGCGGCTGCAAAAAAGTTGTTGAAATCACCAATCCCAAATACATGCGCCAGCCAGTTTCGCCGATATTCCATGGCAAAAGCGTTTTTTGCCCTGCTGCTGCTTATCTTTCAAAAGGGATTGCAATTGAAAAATTCGGAAAAAAATTGAGGTTCGAAGACCTTGTCAAGCCTCCTTATGAAGAGGCATGTATGAAAGGGGACTCTATTGAAGCAAAAGTCATTCATGTCAACAAATATGGCTCCCTGAATCTTAACATCCTGCAATCAATGTGGGATAAATTTGGTGTAAAGAAAAGCCAGGCTGTGATTTTTAATATCTGGGGCAAAAGGGTAAAGCTTCCTTTTGTGGAAACATTCGGCGATGTTCCTGAGAGCACGCCTTTAATATTAAAGGACTCTTATGGCAGGATAGAAGTCGCAATCAATATGGGAAATTTTTCAAAGATGTATGGCGCAAATGTAGGTGATGTGTGCCTGATTAACAAAGCCCCGATAAGAAGCCAAAAGGCATGAGCCTTAATTATTTCTACTTGTGTTCGGGGTTTGGCGGGATTATTATCCACGCAATCAGGTATAGCAAAAGCCCGCTTCCGCCGATAAGGATTGCACCTGCCCAGATAAGGCGGATCAGGACGGGATCAACACTCAGGTACTCTGCAATTCCCCCGCATACTCCGCCAAGAATCTTGTCTTTGCCCGAGCGGTAAAGCCTGCGGATTTCAGGGGATTTCTTGCGCACTGCTTTTTTCGGCATGTGTTTTATTGGTTTTGGGTCTTTATTAGTTTTTTATTGAGCTTTATAATGCTATGAATATATGATGTACTGTGTGGTGAAAAAAACAGATGAAAATATATTATGCAAGCCAGTCTTTTTACCCGTACATATGTGGCGTTTCTACTCATCTTATAAATCTTGAAAAAGAGATGGTGAAAAAAGGCAATGAAGTTGTCGGAGTTCATCTAAGGCATGTAGGAGAGCCGAATGCAGATGAAATAAAAGGCATTGAAATACACAGGGTTCCTAAAGAACCTATAGAACAGGAAATCATAGTTGGATTCAGCAAATTTAAAGAAGCAATATACCGGGAATGCCACTGCAATGCCAAGACATTCATCAAGCCATATTATCAGGTGGATGGCTATGAAGAATTCAATAAAGTAAACGAATACTTTGGTAAAGAACTAGAGAATCTTCTTAAACACACTCCTGCCAATATAGTGCACATCCACGACTTCCAGCTCTTATTCACATATAAATATGTGCCTCGCGGAACACCTCTCATAATCACATGGCACATTCCCTTCATTCCAGACATGTCAAAAAAATTAAGTGAATTTCTGGTAAAACATCTCAATGAATATGATAAAGTGACTTTCTTATCCCAGGACTATATTGATGCTGCCGTAAAAGCCGGGCTTCAAAAAGAAAAAGCAGAACTGATATATCCAATAACAGACACGAACTTTTTCCGGGTTCTGGACGTAGACAAAAGTGCAGTAAAATCCAGATACAAAATACCGAAAAACTCGAAAATAATACTATGCGTCCAAAGAATGGACTATAAATCCAGCCATGATCAACTAATCCGTGCCTTCCCAAAAATAAAAGAACAAATACGGAATACAAAACTTGTTTTTGTCAGCGACAAGTCAATGAGCGACAAAATCCCGGATCAAAAAGAATGTATAAAACAAACACTGCAACTGATAAAAAAACTCAGGCTTGAAAATGATATAATATTCACAGGAGACATAGACAACCAGAGCCTTCTTGAGCTTTATAATACGTCAAACATTGTGGCTCTCTGCTCAAAAAACGAGGGTTTTGGCCTTTCAATAACAGAAGCTATGGCATGCGGAAAACCTGTTGTCGGCACAAGGACAGGCGGAATCCCTATACAGATAAAAGACAACATAAACGGTTATTTGGTTGATGTCGAAGATATTAATGCAACATCAAAACAAATAATAAAAATCCTAAAAGACAGCAAACTGCAAAAGAAAATGTCCAAAGAATCATTGGAAATGGTTGAAAACAATTTCAAAATCGAAAGAGGCATAGAAAAACACCTTATTCTATACAACAAAGTAAAAAAAGAAAAAGACGAGTTGCACCGCATAGAACACATTGACATCACAGACATTAGGGCAATAATAACAGATTATGAGCGGACAATCACAGATAAACTGCCTTGTGATGAATTTAACGAAACAGACATTGATTGGGACCTGTTGAGAAATATGAAAAAACTCAACACTGATTTAATACTTACAACAGGAAGAGACATTCATTATGTAAAAAAAATGTGCAAAAAATTCACAGAATGGCGCTGCATAGTAGCAGAAAATGGTGCAGTCATATATTTTCCTTCAACAAAAAAAACAATTACAATCAACACATATTACATGACAAAAGCAAAAAAAATAATAAAAAACCTCGGGCTTCCGGGCGCAAAGACAGGCAAAGTAATGGCAAGCGTAAGAGCCGCAGACAAGCAGTTCATAAAAGAAAAACTAGGTAAACTAACTGAAAATGTAAGTTTCGCCAAAAATGCCAATGAAATGATGATTCTTCCCTTAGATGTTGACAAAGGTGTGGGGTTAAGAATTGCAATGAGATACTTAAACATAGACATGGACAAAACCATAATAATCGGCAATAGAGAAAACAGCCAAAGCATGTTCATGAACCCCGGCATTAAGATAGCCCTCTTTAATGCAACCAGAAAACTAAAAAAACTTGCAAACTATGTGACAAAAAGGCCCTCGACAAAAGGCATGCGCGAGATAATGGATTCTATGAATGAGTAATATGCTGAAGAGATACATAGATTATAATGAAATAAGCAGTTGTTCAAAGCTTTTTAAACGAGAAACTACAATTCATAGTTATGACTAAACAAATATTGAAATTACTGGAGACAAGCAGAGAAGTTATAGCAGGCTGCTCCCTGCCAAACGGGGCAATTGTTGCTTCAAATTCCGCTAAATTGCATTCCCACAAAGAGGCAAAAAACTACAACTTTGTTTGGCCCAGGGATGCTTCATATGCCTGCGTTGCAGCAAATATGCTTGGATTAGATATCCACGAAAAATTTTTTGAATGGTGCACTAAAGCAGAAGGTTGGGAAAAAACAGGCTTGTTTTATCAGTATTATTATGCTGACGGCAGGAAAGCATGTTTTCAGTTTCAACCCGACCAGACAGCATGCGTTTTGATGGCGATATTTAATTATTATAAACACGACAAAAAGAAATGCATGAAATTTGAAAAACTTATCAAAAAATCAGCAGACGGCTTATGCAGGATATGGGACAAAACTCATTTTAACTTGATAACCCAGGATTTGTGGGAAGAGCGGCTTTGTTTTCCGGATCTGAAAGATAATTTTACTTATTCTCTGGCTATTTGCTTCAGAGGGCTGTCCTACGCAAATGAGTTGATTCCAAACAAAAAGTGGTCCAAAACTTCAGATGAAATGAGAATGGCTTTATTGAACAATTTTAAAGATTATTTTTATCGTTCTTTTGGAAAGCTAGATGATAAACAACTTGATGCTTCATTGTTGGGCCTGGTATGGCCTTCGAGAATAGTAGATGCAAACCAGGAAATTATGAAAAAAACAATGAGCCTTATTGAAAAAAGGCTTGCTAAAAATTCAGGCATTTACAGGTATGAAAATGATGTATATGATGGATGGATGTTTCAAAAAACCATTCATCGCAAAAAAGGTGCGGGCTATTGGCCCCTTCTGAATTTTTGGATGAGCATTTGTTGGATGGAACGAAATAATAGGAAGAAGGCATTGGAATATTACGACAAGGTTCTTGGAGATATAAAAAATGAAAAATTCATTCCTGAACAGATTTTTGACAATAAAATCCAGATAGCTGTTTCTCCTCTTTGCTGGTCTCATTCCATGTTTATTATCGCTTCTAAGAAGTTAGGGTATCTACAATGAGTACAGATAGAATTGTCCTGTAAATTTAAATTTGCTTGTACACTTTACTGCGATGGCCAATGTGAATGACAAGAATCTTTAATTCATTGTCTTCAATGTCTGCGAGTATCCTGTAGTCTCCAACTCGTAATTTATACTCTGTTCTGTTGGTTAATTTGATGAAGTATCTATGAGGGTTTTCTTTTGTTTCCTGAATTTTTTTAAAGATTCTTTGAGCAATTGTTTTTGGAAGTTTTTCTAAAGACTCCATTGCTTTATTATCTATCGCTATTTTGTACACAGCGATTACATCCCAAGTCGTTTTATTGCTTCTTCTTCGGTTACAAAATGCCCTTTTTTGATTCTTTCACGAGCTTTTTCAATTGCAAGAATTGTTTCTCTACTCAATTCAGGGTTTTCTTTGGATTGCCTGGCAATGTAAACTAATTTGTTGATTACTTCATCGTAACTTTCATTTTTATACTCTCTAAATGTGTCGAGTTGTGATTTTGTCATTTGTTGTAATTTAATTGTTGTTGCATTCATAGGTATACTAAGGTATACTAAAGTATATAAATGTATATGGACCTTTGTTTTAAGTATTTCTTTTAAGAAATTGCTTACGGCCTTAGCCTGTCCGGGTCTCTTGGGAAAAGAGTTGCCTCGCGGATGTTCTCAACACCGGTTATTGCCATTGTGATTCTTTCAAGCCCGATTGACCATCCTGCGTGAGGGGGTGCGCCAAATCTGAAAGTGTCAATATAGTCCTTGAAGTTCTCAGGGTTCATTCCCTTTGCCTTGAGGCGCTCTTCCAATAGCTTTGGTATGTGGATTCGCTGCGCGCCCGAGCAAAGCTCGATTCCCCTGTACATGAGATCAAAAGCCTTGCACATCTTCGGGTTCTTTTCATCAGGCATGCTGTAAAA
>JAIVYS010000003.1:0-20297 GCA_048635325.1 Candidatus Bathyarchaeota archaeon | reverse complement strand
GCTAAACGGGTTGAGCGCAAGCCTTGGGGTTCTGCTTCTTGGTTCACTTGGCGTTTTTGCATATCTTAATGGATCATTTGTTGCTGCGGCTATCGCACTCATTTTCGCGACCTCGCTTCTCGCGTTTCTCCGCTACAACTGGTGCCCTGCAAAAATATTTCCCGGGGACAGCCTTGACTATACAATCGGTGCAGTTGCGGCATCAGTTGCGATAATCGGCAACATTGAACGATTCGCACTGGTTGCCTTTTTCCCGTGGTTTATTGAGTTTGCGCTCAAGGCAAAAAAAAGATTTCATGCAGAAAGCTTTGGGCTGCTGCAAAAGAACGGAACTTTGAAGGCACCTGACAACGAAATAAACTCCCTGACCCACATACCAATGAAGCTTTTCCATGCAACAGAAAAGAAAGTTGTGCTTTCCATCCTATGCTTTGAGGCTATAATGTGCGCTATTGCTTTTTGCCTTTACTTATGATTAATGCTCACTCAACTCACAAAAAATCCATATCCCCTATCTTTTCCATAGATTCTTTCTCTTCAGAAAGTGCTCCAAAAAGCGCGTCAAGCTCTGAATTGTCAAGAGAATCCAGAATGCCTCTGAGCGCGCCTCCAATGCGTATTTTTGAAAGAAGCTTTTTGTGCCAGCGCGCTTCATACTCTTTTTTGAAAAACTCTTTTGAAAAATCCCCTTTGTTAAATGCTTTCTTTATTGCGTCCGCAGCAATGTCTGCTGAAATAAAGCCATATATCAGCCCCCCTCCTGAAAACGGCTTCACCTGTGCAGCAGCATCGCCGACAAGAATTGCCCGGTCCTTGCACGATTCCTGCTCACCGAAGACAATCGGGTGCGCATAATACTTCTCCAACAAAACACCTTGTGATGAAAGGAATTTTTTAAAATAAGACATGTGGTTTTCTTTTGCTGCAAGGCCATATTCTGTTCTTTTTCCGCGCGGTATTTTCCATGCAAAAAATCCGGGAGCAATACGTTTGCCATAGTACAACTCTACAAGAGGCGAACTGTTGCATTCATCCACATAAGACAGTATTCCGTTTACAAGGCGGGTTTTCCCATGAAAGCCAAGATGGTTCCTCAAAAAACTGCATGCTCCGTCGCAACCGACAATCATATCTGACACGATTTTTCTTGGCCCTGCAAAACATGAGACATTCTCATTTGAAGTACGAACCCGTTCAATGGTTGTGCCAAGAAGTGGCCTGGCCCCTGCGCGCACAGCCTCTGAAAAAAGGTGCTTGTCAAAAAGCGGCCTGTCAACAACATATGCCTGTGTTGTGTTTCTTTTCAGTGTAAATGAGTTGCCCGAAGAATGAAAAACTGCGCCATCTATTCTATGCTCAAGAAATGTGCTCTTCATCCTGACAAAAGAAGTTATCCTCTTGCTGATAAGGCCGGAACACGCGTACTTACCAACAGCCCTTTTTCTATCTATAAGAACAGTATCAATTCCGTTTTGAGCAAGCTTTTTAGACAAATATGAGCCTATAGGGCCTGCGCCGACAATCGAGACCTGCGCCCTGTACATAAGAGTCATTTGAACCAAAAACTAAATAAAGTGGACGACCCATTAATATGTGTGATGTTTCATGGCTGCTTTTGATATTGTTATGGCTTTTGTTGCCCTCGTGTCTTTTGTCGCAGGATTCTATTGCTCGCATCAGATAAAATCCCAAAAAAGAGGTTACAGCAAGTCTTTCTCAGGCACCCGCAAAAAAAACAGAAAGGATTATGTGCGCATTGAAGACAAGGAAAATTACGAATATGAGCCAAAAACAGAGAAAAGAACAAATACAAGCGGGAAAAACTCCAAGTTTGATGTTTTGCTTAACTATTTTTCTGAAAAAAAGTCTGAAAAACAAGCATGGGCTCCTCCTCAAGACAACAATGTATTCAAAACAACCACAGCAGCACCATTGTACACAGAAGCAGAACCTGTTCAAAGAGCATCTTTGCCAGAAAGCCCGGTGGTTCCAAACATGAATACCACACCCGCTCCGGCAATGCCTGTGCAAAAAAGCGAGGAAGTGCGCAAAAAAGAAAATTCCGGGGATGAATGGGTGCCAATGGGTTTTTTCGAGGACTAAACAGACATAATGCCTGAAGAATAGAAATGTATATATACTCGGAAATACAAATACACAGACCAAGTTGTTTTGGCAATAAAAGCTCTTTCTATGCCAAATTACAGGACAAAACAAGCAAAGAATAGGTTTACCTTTAATCAAGGTATTAAATAAGGTGATTTTATGAATATGGAAAAGCTTCGTGAAATGAAAAAGCACATGGCTTTAAGAGGAAATTGGAAAGAAGTAAAAAGAATAAACAAGATGATTGAATTCCACGGGCTGTGAACAGTTAATCCCGAACCAGAAGCCTTATAAAAGTCTATCACAATTTCTCTATATGTCTTTGTCGGACTGGACACTTAAAAACTACATACTTCTGCTTGCGTTATCAATGCTTCTACTTGCGTTTTTTGTTGGTTTTCTTGCATACAAGCAGATAACTACCGGAAATGTGGTGGCGCTGGGTGTTGACTTTCGGGGCGGCACACAAATCACGTTTGATGTTCCTTCTGCGCCGGATTCAAAAGAGCTTGAGTCTTTATTGTCTCAAGAGCTTGGTGCAAACGTGAAGGTAAAGATTCTGCGGGGCCTGAAAACAACGGTTTCCATTGAAACAGCCCATGAATTAGAAACAGAGGATGCAATAGCACTCTTGGATTCTGCGGGAATTACGTACTCAGACATTTCTGTCCAAAGAATAGGGGCTGCACTTGGAGCAAGCTTCTATGCCCAGGCAAAAAGGGCGATTTTTCTTGCATTAATATTTATGGCAACAGTTGTTTTCATAACATTTAGAAGCATTGTGCCTTCTACGGCTGTTGTTCTTGCAGCGCTTTCAGACATTTCTGCAGCGCTCTTTGGAATGAATATTGCAGGAATTGAACTTAGCCTTGCGTCGCTTGCAGGGCTGCTTATACTCATAGGATATTCTGTTGACACAGACATACTGCTTTCAACACGCCTCCTTAAGCGCGGCGGCGGGGAAAGTATAGATAAAAAAATAAAGTCCGCAATGGGTACCGGGCTCACAATGACCACTTGTGCCATTGTTTCTGTTTTTGTGCTGTATCTTGTCTCAACATCAGTTGTGCTTGACCAGATTGCGCTCGTAATACTTTTCGGGCTCATTGCAGACCTTCCATTTACCTGGTTCCAGAATGTCGGAATAATGAAGATGTATATGCTAAGAAAAAATGCGCGATAAATATGAACACAAAAAAATTTTTACGGGAGCCACGAATCATCGCGGCAATGCTTGCACTCCTGATAGCCTTCATTGCTATCGGGCCAACGCCTGTGCCCAGCGACGAAGGCGTTATGGAACTTAATACAAACATTCTTCTTGGCCTTGATCTTCAGGGAGGGGTCCGGGCACTGATAGAGCCTGAAGACTCTTCTCACACAACAGCCGTTGATGTTATTGATGTTCTTGACACCCGCTTAAATGCATTCGGCCTGCAGGAAATGTCTTTAAAGGCCGTGCAGGTTGAAGATAAATGGCTGGTACAGCTTGAAATTGCCGGGGCAGACGAAACCAAACTAAAAGAGCTTCTTGAAAAGCAGGGTAAGTTTGATGCAACAATAAACCGCGTCATTGATATTGAAGGCAGTAAAGGCACACTTGTTCTGGATGACATAGAATACCCTCTGGAATTCTCTGGTGACGTTTTGTTGATAGCGAACGGGACAGAAAAAACAGAAGTGAAATATGGAGAAAAATTCACACTTGACAGCATACTGTTCAACTACACCAACAGCACAAATGAGTCTGTTGTTCTCGAGGCAACAGTGTTTCAGGGAAAGGATGTTATTCAGGTTTTCAGCGACGCGACGCGCGCACGAATTACGCCGACAGGAACAGGCAGCTGGTCTTTTGAGTTTCAGGTCAGCCTTTCAAAAGAGGCTGCAGAGCGCTTTGCCAAGATCACAAAGAATATTCCTGATGAAAAAGGCTCGGGGCTCGGAAAAAGATATCTTGCATCAGACCTGAACCTTTATCTTGATGATATACAGGTAAATTCCCTGAAAATTGCTTCAAGCACACGAGGCCTTGTACTTACCCAGCCATTAATCAGCGGCCCGGGTGAAACAAAAGAAGAAGCACTTGATGAAATGAAAAGCCTGCAGTCAATACTAAAATCCGGTGCGCTCCCGACAAAAATAGAGATTGTGCATCTTAGCACATTATCCCCTTCACTTGGAAAAGAGTTTGTATGGATTTCAATTTATGCCATACTTGCCGCAATTTGCGCAGTCAGTGTAGTCATATTTCTTAGATACAAAGATCCCCGGTTCGTGATACCAATTGTCCTGACTTCTGCGGCAGAGGTATTTCTTATTTTCGGCTTCGCAGCGCTGGTGCACTGGACTATTGACTTGGCAGCAATAGCAGGCATCATTGCTGCAATAGGCACAGGCGTTGACAGCCAGATACTTATTGTAGATGAAAGCAGGGCAAAAACAAAAGAGATTGTCGGAATGAAGCGCCGCCTTAAAAACGCATTCTTTATCATCTTTGTCTCGGCAGCAACAACAATAGCCGCGATGATACCTCTTCTTTCTGTCGGCGCCGGGAGTGTCCGGGGCTTTGCATTCACAACAATAGTCGGCATGCTCATTGGAGTGCTTCTTACGCGCCCTGTATTTGCAAAGGTTATAGAATATCTAAGGCGCGCAGAATAATTGTTTTCTGGAATACAAAGAGGTATATATACGCAGAAGGCATATTCTATATATGAATGATTCTGCAGCAGAAAATATACGCCTTACTGAAAAAGAGGCAGCAGACGCTATAGTGCGCAACAAAGCGCGCCTTGAAAAAGACTTTAATGGCTGCGCCAGAAATAGTGAAGCTGCGTTTGAAAAGTTTTCTAAAGAAATTCGTGCGCGAACAGGATCCAAAAAAGCGCGCGCCATAAAAGATGCTGAAAAAGAGATTTTAGCCATCCGAAATAAACGAAAAAGAGAGATTGTGCATCTTGAGCTCATAGCAAAGAAGAACCTCGACAAAGCTGTGCTTGCGTTTGTGCAGATTGCCGGGAGCTGGAGGGATATGCCATGATATTCTCGCGCCCTGAAAAGATGTATCAGGTTCATATTTACGGCATGAAAAAAAACAGGGAGCTAATCATGCATGAAATGCAAAAGCAGGGTGCTGTGCATGTACGGGAAGTAAAAAAGCCTGTTTCAGGTGAAACTTTCAGAAAAAAGGAAGACGCAATAATACATGATGCGGTAATGAACACAGAGCGCATAGAACGGATGAAGTCCCTGTTTTCAAACAACGGCTCTTTTCTTAGCCAAATGTTTGAAGAAAAGCACAGCACTTTTCGGCTGACAGGATATTCTGATAATGCGTTCAGGTTCTGGTCAAACAAGTGTGTCTTGCGCATCTACAAAGAATATGAAAACATAGTATCTATGGAGAGGCAGTATATTTCAGATACAGAATTAATAAAAAAATCCATGCGCACTCTTTCGCATTTTGTGAACTTTAAGGGAGGCCTTGAAGCGCTTGGGGAAGGAAAGTATTCTTTTAGCGGGCTTGGAAAGACAACAGCATTGAAAAACAAGGCTCAAAAGCAGCTGTATATTGAAAAAATAAGTGTGTCAGAGGATAACGAACAATATGTTTTTTTCTCAGTTCCTCTTGAAAAAAAAGAAGTTCTTGAAAAAACAATCCATGTTTTTAATATAACCGAAACCGGAACTGTAACGGACGCGCTCACAAAAAAGGAGGAGCAACTTAAATCCATCAAAAACTCGCGCAAGATACTTGATAAAAAAAAGAAGGCTTTTGAAAAACACAAGCCCCTGCTTCTTGCAATCGAGGAGCGCTGGCAGAACATAAAAGCGCGCGAGGCTGCTGCAAAAAACCTTGATGAAACAGAGCACACAGTCTCTCTCGAGGGATGGGTCCCGAAAAGTGCTCTTGAAGCCACAACAGCACTGCAAGGCGCAGTAGTGTATTTTTCTGAAGAAAAGGAGTTTGCCCCGACAAAACTCAAAAATCCGAGGCTTGCAGAACCCTATGAGCTCATCACAAGAAATTATTCGCTCCCAAAATACAAGGACGTTGACCCCACGGTTTTTGTCGCCATTGCATTCACACTTTTTTTCGGGTTCATGTTCATGGATATTGCATACAGCATTTTGCTGTTTGCTGTTTCAGTGACCCTTATTCGCAGGGGCACAAAACCCATAAAGGATATCGGGCACATACTTCTTTTGGGCTCTGTTTCCGGTGCAATGTTTGGCGTTCTCAGTGGAAGCATCTTTGGGAACCTTGTCAGCTTCGGCTCATACTTCAATGTTTTCACGCGCCCGTTCTCACTTATCACTTTTTCCATCATGATAGGTGTTGTTCATATAAACCTGGGGATTTTGACAAGGCTCTGTGAAAGTATGCGCAATAAAAACCACGCTCTGCTAAAGGATAGCCTGTCGTGGGTTGGGTTAGAAAGCGGCGCTGCCTTGCTTGTTGCTGCTGTGCTCTTACAGCAAAAATACCTTGCAATTCCTGCTGCATTCCTTGTTCTGTCTGCAGTGGCATTTCGCGCCAGAGAAGGTGTGGTGGGTGTCATTAAATCAATTGATTTTTTCAGCAATTTTTTATCGTATTTGCGCCTAATGGCACTTGCTGTCGTGACTGGCTGGCTTGCATTTGCAGTGAACCTTGTCGCAAAGCTGGTTTCAGATGTGTCGCTCGTCTTTGCTGCATTCCTTTTTACTGCAGGGCATCTTGCAAATTTTATGCTTAACATAGTAAGTTCTGGTATGCATGCGCTCAGGCTTAATTATGTTGAATTTTTCGGGACATTTTACGATGGCGGGGGTGTGGAATACATTCCGCTTGTATCAAAAAACAAATTTCATAAAACAATTTAGGGGTGGTATATTGTGGTGGTTGAACAAATTGGTCTTGTGTCAATAGGTGCCGGGCTTGCAATCGGGCTTGCTGCTGCCGGCTCAGGCATTGGGCAGGGACGCGCTGTCGCAGCTGCAATCGGCGCGACTGCAGAAAACGAGAAACTATTCGGCAAGAGCCTTGCAATGGCTGTACTGACAGAAACTCAGGCACTTTACGGGTTCGCAATTGCGATAATACTCATATCGCTCGGGTTCGGGCTTGTAGTTGTTTAAGGCAGAATACTATGGACATTGAGGCACTGCTTGAGAAAATACGCTCTGAGAGCCACAAGGATATTGACAAAGATAGGCAGGAGTATGAAGAAAAAAAGAAGTTGCTTAGAAGAGAATATGAAATAAAAAAATTATCACTCATAAAACAGGAAACAAAACAGTGTGAAAAGCAGAACAGTGCGCTTAGAAACCGCATGGTCTCAAACGAAGAGGTTTTCTGGAATATTGAAGCCGCCAAAAAAAAGAGAGTGCTTGTTGATGAAGCTATAGAAAAGGGTGTTCTTGCCCTCAAAAAATCAAAAGGATATCAGGCCCTTGCTGAAGCACTCCTGAAACAAGTTCCAAAGAAGGCAAAAATATGTGCATCAAACAAAGACACTGCCATGCAAAAATTGCTTTCAAAAAAAAGGCTGCGCGCACAGCCTGCGAAGTTCTCGATGGGGCTTGCGTACTCTGTCGGGAACGAAACCACAATTTTGTCCTTAGAGTCTATGCTTGAAAAAAACAGGGCGCACGTTGAAAGCGAACTATGCAAAATATTGTTTAAAAAGACGGGATGAATATGTTTTTTGAAAAAGAATATGCTGCCGGGCGCGTTCGCGCAATGAGATCAAAGCTTCTTGGAAAAGAAACGCTTCAAAAAACAGAAGATGCCAAAAGTGTGTCTGATATGATATTGTCCATTGCAGGAACGCACTATGAGCATGCATTCGCAAAAAGAAATCTTGAGAAAAGCGAGCGCGAGCTTTTCGCCCACAATGCAAAATCCATTGAAAAGGTTATCAGTTTCATGCCCCAGGAATATTATGACGCATTTCTTGTCTTCTCACTTGAAATAGATGCAAAAAACCTCAAGAGATGTGCGCATGGCTTTTCCGGCGGGATGCGCTGGGACATAATAAAGCAGGACCTTGAGCAAACAGGCATTGTGTTTGAAAAAACGAACAACATGCACATCAGCGGCTTTGAAATGCTTTGCTCTGCGTTACGGGAAACTGTCTGGAACGCGCCTCTTAAAAAATGCCTTGAGCACAGGGCTCGCAAAAACGGTATGGCTCTTGTAGCGCGCGAAATAGACTTGTTTGTGTTTTCAAGAGGACTTGAGTCTGAAAATTACAGTATAAAGAGGTTCTTTATTGAAAAAAGGGACCTTCTTGACTTCCGGCTCATCTTGCTCTCAAAAAATGTAGGCCTGCCTGTGCCTGAAAATCTTCTTTTTTCACCGGAGAACAAAGAGAGCATACTTCAAAAATACCAGCACTTTGAAGAGAGCGGGATTGAAAAAGATATTGAGAATCATCTTCTTTCACTTTCAAAGGGTCTGCTTGAAAAAGAGCCGTTTTCATCAGGCCTTTTCATTGACTTTTTTTGCAGAAAAGAATTTGAGGCACACCACCTTTCCCGCTCTGCACGAAATGCAAGCGCAAAAATAATGCCTGATGTTTTGGGGGCCTTATCATGATTGCTGTAGTTGGCTCAAGAGATATGCGCATTGGCTTTGGCCTTGCAGGAGTTAAGAACACCTACAAAAACATAAACGAGGTAGATGGTGAAAAAATTATCCTTCTCGAGGACGTAAAACAGGAAGAGCCTGTTTTTTCTGCAGACGCATCCCAAATAGTAATACAGTTCTCTCTTCAGAAAAAAAGCCCAAAAATCAATGAGAAATTCATAAGGCAGGTAATAGGAGCAAATGTTCTGGTAAAATAGTGTGATTTCATGGTGTGTTCAAAAGGTCGTGTGCTGAAAATATCCGGGCCCGTTGCATTGGTAGAGCTTGGGGGTGCAAAAATAGGTGACCTTGCATACATCGGAAAGAAGGGGCTGCTGTCAGAAATCATTCGCATTGAGACAGGACAGGCAACTCTTGCGATATATGAGGATGCTACAGGAATACAAGCCGGAGACCTTGTTGAGGGAACGGGCGCTCCGATGATGCTTGCGCTCGGCCCGGGGCTTGTAGGCGGAGTCTATGACGGGCTTGGCAGGCGCCTTGAAACAGCAGGAGAGTTCATGTCAGGCACAGGAAACCGGGGGCTTTTTGGGATTGACAAAAGCAAAAAATGGAATCTTGAAAATATACAAAACGGCCCTGTAAAAAAAGGAGACCTCATATGCTCGATTCATGAGACAAAATCTATTGTGCACAAAATTTTTGCTCAGGCCAACGGCAAAGTTACAATAAATAAAAAATCCTGCAGTGCATGTGAGACCTTTGGCGAACTCGTTTCTGATAAAAAGAAACTCCCCTTAAGCCTTATGCAATCATGGCCCCTAAAAAAGCAGCGGCCTTATCTTAAGAAAGAGTTTCCTGACAAAATGCTTGTTACAGGGCAAAGGGTTATTGACTCCCTGTTCCCTGTTGCGCGCGGCGGGGTTGCTGCAATGCCTGGTGGGTTTGGCAGCGGAAAGACTGTGCTTGGCCACCAGATTGCAAAACACAGTGATGCAGATATCGTGATATATGTGGGCTGCGGTGAGCGGGGAAATGAGATGGCACGCGCTATTGAGGAGTTCAGGGAGCTGTGCGACCCAAACACAGGCATCTCGCTTATGGAACGCTCTATATTGGTCGCAAACACAAGCAATATGCCTGTAACTGCAAGGATAAGCTCAATATATTTTGGCGCGCTCGTCGGCGAGTATTACCGCGATATGGGCTATAATGTTCTCTTAATGGTTGACTCCACATCCAGATGGGCTGAGGCACTCAGGGAAATTTCAGGCAGGCTTGAAGAGCTTCCCGGGGAAGAAGGATATCCTGTTTATCTTGAATCCCTTATTGCATCGTTCTATGGGCGGGCAGGTGTTGTAGAAACATCTTCTAAAACAACAGGGTCTCTCACAATAATTGGTGCTGTCTCACCAAGCGGAGGGGATTTCTCAGAGCCGGTCACACAGGCAACCAAGAAATCTGCAAGGTCTTTCTGGACACTTAACACAAACCTTGCATACAGAAGGCATTATCCTGCTGTTGACTGGATTACATCGCATACCAGCCACCTGAAGGCCCTTTCCGGCGGCATTGACCCTGCAGACAAGCAAAAGATGCTGTCGCTTTTGCAAAAAGAGAAAGACCTTGAGAGAATCGCAAGGCTTGTTGGATATGATGCGCTGACAAAAAAAGATCTTTTTCTGATACATATTGCGCGCGTATTCAGGGAAGGTTTCCTGCAGCAAAATGCATACCACGAAGTTGATAGATATACCCCGATAAAAAAACAGCAGGAAATGTTTCAGACAATACTTCACATCTATGGCATAGGGCAGGCTGTGCTTGACAAAGGAAAGGATCTTGACTTTTCAGTACTCTCAGAAATTCTTGAAAAAGTATCAAGAATGAAAACTGAGAAAAAGGATGTGTTTGCTGATTTGCGGCACATGGCAGAAACCCGGCTTGGTGAAAACAGATGAAAGAATACAGGACAATCTCAAAGGTCAGTGGACCTCTTCTATTCCTGAAAGGTGTTGATGGCGTCGGCCTTAACGAGACCGCAGAAATAGTGCTGCCTTCAGGAGAAGTACGGGTTGGAAAAGTCCTTGAAATTAACAGGGACGTCTCTGTGGTAGAATGCCTTGAAGGAACCGATGGAATAGGTAATGATGCGTGCGTGCGCTTTTTGGGAAAGCCGTTTACAGTCTTTGTTTCAAAAGACATGCTTGGCTGCACATTTAACGGCATGGGAAATCCAATTGATGTTCGCCCTGTTGCAGAAAAGGAAGTTGACATAAATACACCCGCAATAAATCCCCTGTTTCGGGCATCACCCGACGAATTTATAGAGACCGGCTTTTCTGTTATTGACGGGCTTCTTAGCATTGTCCGCGGCCAGAAAATCCCGATATTTTCTGACGCAGGCCTGCCGCACATAAAAATCATGTGTAAACTGGCAGAGAACCTGTCGCGCGATGTTGTTGTTGTGTTCGCGGCAATAGGCCTGACAGATGATGCCGCAGAATATGTTAGCGAAAGCTTTCATGAAAGCGGGGCAATGAAAAACACTGTGCTCTTTGTGAACAGGGCAGAAGACTCTGTTGTAGAGCGACTCATAACCCCACGGGTTGCGCTTTCTGCAGCAGAATTCTTTGCTTGGACTTGCCAGAAAGATGTTGTAGTGCTTCTGGGAGATATGACAAACTACGCAAGCGCGCTGCGGGAGCTTTCGAGTGCAAAGCAGGAGGTTCCGGGAAGGATGGGATATCCCCCGTACCTTTACAGCGACCTTGCGTCAATATATGAGCGCGCCGGCAAAATACGCAACAAAAAGGGCTCAATCACACAGCTGTCGTTTCTTACAATGCCTGACGGAGATATAACACATCCTGTTCCGGATTTGACCGGATACATCACAGAAGGGCAGATACTTCTTTCTGCCGAACTTTACAGAAAAGGCATCTTTCCACCCGTAAACCTGCTTCCAAGCCTCTCGCGCATGATGCAGCAGGGAATTGGTGAAGGAAAAACGCGCGAGGACCACCACGAGGTCTCAAACCAGCTCTATGCCTGTTATGCTGAAGCAAAGCATATTGAGGATTTAAAAAGCATTGTCGGCGAGGACGCACTCAGTGAGCGGGACACAAAATATCTTTCTTTCAAGAACGCGTTTGAAACAAAATATCTTGCACATACAGAACACAGAAGTATTGATGAAACACTTGATCTTGGCTGGAGCCTGCTAAAGCTGGTGCCAAAAACTGATTTGACGCGCATAAGCCCGGCTTTTTTAAAAAAATATGGTGCCTGAATGCAGACAATATATGAACGAGTCCCTTCAACAAGGTACGAGCTTCTTCGCTTAAGATCGTTTGAGGCAGACCTTCGCGTGGGTTTTGATATTTTGAAGAACAAGGAAGAAATACTCTTAAAAGAGTTTTTTGATGCAGCAAAAGACGTGCATGAAAAACGGGAATCTCTTGACTCGAATATGAAACGCGCATATATTGCGCTCATAAATGCGCAGGGGGTTCACGGGGTTCTTGGCACAAAATATCTTGCTGCTGCCACCGCACCATGCACACCGCCTGTTATTGAGACACGAAAAATCGCAGGAGTCTCTATTCCTTCTGTGAAGCACGTTATGGAAAAAAGGGATGTTTTTTGCCGCGGCTACGCACCGTCTTCCTCGTCAATAGAGCTTGAGGACGCAGCATCTCTTTTCGAGAATGCGCTTTCTGATGCAATTCAGGTTGGCGAAAAAGAGGTTTGCACAGAAACGCTTGGCAATGAGGTCCTAAAGGCGCGCCGAAGGAGTCGCGCACTGGAAAAAGAAATTCTTCCTGAGGTTCTAAGGGAAAAGCGGTGCATAAAGGACGCACTTGACATGCGCTCCAGAGAAACATTTGTTAGAACAAAGAAAATAAAGGCAATGGCAGAATCATGATTTTTTATTGTGTGCTTTCATGATTTTTCACTTAAAGACATTATTGCCTCTGCAATATCCCCGTTTGATGAAAGCGCTTTTTCTGCTTCCTCTTTTGTGCAGCCTGTCTTCTCAACGACAAGCTGTATGTCTTCCTCAGAAGGCCCTGTATCTTTTGCAACCTCTTCTGATTTTCCGACCACCTGAAAGCTTTCGCCCTGCCCTGGAATGTTCACTTTTTGCACAACAGGGTTTCTTACAATAAGCTCGCGGTCATCAAACCGAAACAGAACTTCTTTTACGTTAAGTGTTTCGCTCTTGATACCCATTGAGCGCATCATTTTCTCCATTTGGTGCGCACTCATTTTACCCATCATAGAGTTTTATTAACAAGGTAAATAATAAAAAAAGATGCTTGATTTGCTTGCAGCTGTTTTGTTGGGTGTCCTGCTTGGATATTTTTCGGGCATGGTCCCGGGCTTCCATGCAAATAATGTTGCACTCATTGCCCTATGGGCTGCAGCAGCATTTGAGTTTGACCCTCTTTTGATGTCAGTCATTCTTGTTTCAACAGGAACCACACACGCCATTGTTGATTTCATACCCTCAATTTTTCTTGGTGCGCCAAGCGAGGGCACTGCCCTCGCAGTTTCGCCAGGGCACAGGATGCTCATGTTAGGCAGGGGCTTTGAAGCACTCGCACTCTCTGTTGTGGGCGGGCTTTTTGGTGTTGTCATGGTTCTTCTCGGGTTTGTGTTCCTGCGGACCTTTTCAGGTGCAGCATATTCCTTCATATCATCGTATCTTGGAGCGATTCTTGTTGTAGTCTCCTGCATAATGATTCTGGTGGAGAAAAGAAAAATTCTTGCTCTTTGCATCTTTCTTCTTTCAGGATTCTATGGCCTGCTGTCGCTGAACTCACCCGTAAACCAGCAATTCGTTCTTTTGCCTGTACTTTCAGGGCTTTTCGGGGCAAGCACTCTTGCCCTTTCATATAGTAACGCGCCCTCTGTTCCGAAACAGGCCATAAAAACAAACATCCCCTTGAAAGAAGCAATGCATGGCGGGGTTGTGGGCTTTTTTGGGGGCATTCTCGCCGGATTTTTGCCTGGTGTCGGAACATCGCAGTCCGCGATAATCGTGCAGCGCATCACAAGAATGCGCGGCGCGCGCAAGTTCATCATAGTTCTTGGTGCAATAGGGGCCGCAGACGTGATTTTGTCTCTGCTTGCCTTGCAATTCATAGGCCGGACAAGAAGCGGAATAGCAGCAGCAGTTGAACGCCTTTATAGCGGGTTTGCTATGGGGGAAACATATCTTTTTCTTGGTGTTGGACTTCTTGCAGCAGGCCTCGCCGCCTTTGCCGCACTAAAGACAGGTGTTGTGTTTGCAAAAGGTGCTGCAATGCGCGACACAAAAAAGGTATCTGGCATCATTTTTGTATTCCTCCTGTTACTTTGCGCAATGTTCACGGGAAGTTTGGGCGTGGTTGTGTTTTTTACAGGATGTGCTATCGGCGTCCTCCCGCACGTCCTTAAGACAAAGAAAAGCCTTCTAATCTCCTGTCTCCTTTTGCCAACCATGTTATATTTCACAGGAGCGGACCGTGTAGTTCTTGCTACACTTGGCATTTAGTGTGCTTTTCACAAAAAATTCACAAAAACAGTGAAATCTTTATATAGTTGGTTTTGGTCTTGTGCAGAATAACCGCAGAATGTTCACACCCCTTGGTTTCTTGTAGAACTTTGCGCACATTTGCTAAAAAACAGTGCGCAGCATTGCGGTTTTAATAAGGGGTTTGTATTTCGTTCACATTAACTTGCGTGTGTTCCATGTGAACTATACCACCCCCCTTTATTTCCAATGGATTTATATTTTTCCGGTAACAAACACAGGCATGGATTTTGAGTTTGGGTATGTCTGTGGAGTGCTTTGCGGAAACGGGCATATTCTACAAGATCAGAAAAACGGCAACTATGGCGTATCTCTTGAATCAGGAGATGCCGAGGCACTTCGTTTTTTTTCACGGTGTCTGCGCAATGTGTTTGGCGCCAAGACAAAAACCAGCTTCCGTAAAAGAGAGCGCAATGCTGCGAACCCCCAGGTCCTGTACTGCTACAGCAGAGAGACCTCAATAAAGATTCTTGATGCCTTTGAAGGCTCTTTTGGAACGCATCAGTGGATGCCGCCAAAAAAAGCACATACAATCCCTGCGTTTCGAACAGGCTTTCTAAGAGGTTTTTTTGACCACAAGGGCTCTGTTCGCATACGATACAAAAAATCAGGCACCCGTTTTGAGAAAGTCAGAAACATTCGCGCATCTTCTGTGAACTTGCGCGGACTTTTTGCAGTAAAAAGGCTCCTGTTTCTTGAAGGCATACAGTGCATAATTTATCGCTGCAAAACATTGCATGTTCTGGACATAGAAGGAAAAACCAGGCTCGAATCATATCAAAAAAAAATCAACTTCACGCCTTCTGAAAAAAAGAAACGCCTTGAAAACGCAATACGGTTCATGACCTCTGATGAAATGCTCCTTGGCAAACGCACAAAAATCCTTGTTTGAACACACTCATCCTGCGTTGAACTTTGCCAGTGAAAGCTGCTTTGCCCTTTTTCCAAACACATTCTCTGCGCCATCTTCCAGAACAGAGAACTGCTGGCGGATGTATGAAGACACCTTGTACTCCTCTATAACATGTCTTGACGGCTCTATGTATTTTTTGACGCTTCCCTCGGACACCGTCATAAGCAGCCTGCTTCCGCATGCCAGGCATCTCCCGGAAAGTGGCGGGCGCCTGTATTTTTCAGTGCATGAAACGCAGCGAAACTTCTGGGTTGAAAAGGTTCTGAGGTTTCCTTTGATATCCCTGAAGAAATGCTTTGACAGAACCGCTTCTGCCACTTTGTTTGCATCAACAGCGCGAATCTTTTTTGCAATCTGAAGTTGTGCATTCATCTTGTCTGTCATTGAGTCAAGCTCAACGTATTTTGTTTTAATCGGTCCCTCATTTATGTCGTGTGTGTCATGCGTGAAGTTAATGTGAAACACTGCAGGAGTTAATATTACAGACGCCACTGTTTCCGGTTTTCCTAAAACGTCTTTCGGTGTGGGGTATTGCATTGTATCCATATAGAACTCCCGCGAATAACTTTCATCAATATCAACATTCCGTGCTTCGTCATCTACCTCCTCAGGATTAAGGCATGTAGAAAGAACAAGCGGAGCATCCATGCTTCGGCCCCCACGCGTATCCGGCAGAAACTGGCGCGAGAAATTCAGGAGTGCATCAAGCAAAAGCATTATAGAATCCTCGTCCCCATCACAGTTTCGCCTCTTTCCTGCGTGCCAAAAGGGGTGCGCATAGCATATCTTTGCAGGCGTGAACCCAATGATTCTTCCGATGATGCCTGCAGATGTATGCGGTGCAAGGCCGATAACAAGTGTGCCGATGATGTCTTTTTTATTCTTCATCTTGTAATACGGCGGCAACCCATAATAGCGCTCAAGAAGAGAATCTATGAACTGTGATATGCGCAGCATATAATCTGCACCTGAAAAATCGGTGTTGTCAGACACAAGAATGTCCTGCGGCTTAAGGCACAGCACCTGTTCTGTGCTTTCAAGCGAAACGCCGTTCATGTCAGAAAGATAACCCATCTCACGCAAGCGTGAAATGCTTGTGCCTGTTTCCCTTGGCCGAAAATGTGTCAAAGACATGTCCGTCATATCATATCTTGTTGTGCCGTCCTTGTTGACATAAAGATCATGCTGTGCTCTCAAAAACCCTTTTTCAAGCGGCTCTGCATGGCGGTCTACGCCAAAGACACCGCGCACCCCTTTCACAATCTTCGGCATCTGGCTGACTCCGGTCCTCTTTGCAGCAATATCCATCAGGGCGCGAACATCTACCTTGGCTCTTTTGTAGTGCCTTGTCGGGCGATCACCACAGTGAATGTCGCCCTTTGTTTCTTTTCCGCAAATAGTGCAGTATTTACGCGGAAGTGTTTTAGTCCTGCAAAACGGGCACGATATGTTGTTGACCTCTTTGTTGCATGAAGGGCACCATGCAGTGTATAGTGCAGCGTTTGTGCTGCCCTTCTGGTAGGTCTCCATGAGGTTTCTCATCCGCCCTCCCTCATGCCCGCACGGAAAAAGAACCTGCGGCCTTCCTTTCAGCAGCCTTCGCTCTGCTTTCTCAGGGCGCCCCATTTTAACTCCCACTCTTGTCAGGCCATGAGCCTGTATAGTAACACCAGAAAGTGCAGAAACTGCCTGCAATGTGTTTTCACATCCTTTCGCGGTCTTGATAAGAGCATCTTTGTTTTCAGGTCTTGGCTTCCCTAACGTAAAAAAGACAGGTTTTGCAAACTCCGTCAGAACAACTTGTTCATCCTGCACAGAATGAGGCACACAGAGGTTCTCAAGCAGCTCTTTTTCAGGAGCCTTCGATAAAATGATTTTGTCATTAGATACTTTTGCCTTTGAGAACCACTCAATCAATGCGCAAACATCATCTATTGTTGCATCATGCCAGAAAAAGTTATATCTTGGGTGCAAAGGCACGCCAAGCTGCTTTGAAATTGCAAGCGCATCCTCAAAAGAAGGTGCAGGATATGGTTTATTCATAAATGCATCTTTCCGGGGAGATATTCTTTTTGATTTTTCCGCCTCTGCAACATCCTGCACCCACCATTCCTCTACATAAGATGAAGGAAGCAGCACATGATTATTGCTCACAAACTCTCCAAACGGAATCAGAATATCGCCCATGCTGAGATATTTCTTTACGTGGGCTCTGTGCCTGACTGCATCCTCCAGAGTGCGAATTTCAACAACATCCCCGTTTTTGAGAAGAACAACAGGGGGTGCTATGGTACTGCAAGCAGAGCAAACACTTGCTTTTCCGGGAAGTTCTGTTGCAATCTGCGTTCCTACAGCAAGAAACTCGCTAAGATGCATTATGCCCGGGTGTATTGCAACAGCGGCAAGGCCTCCTGTCCGGGCGCGGCCATATCTTAAGCGAAACCCGCCCGGTGTTGCGGGAAACGACATAACCGGCCTTCCGGCAATTACCTTGGACATGTATTTTTTATTTGGTGTGTATTTGTCCCCGGATTCTGCTTTTTTCGCGGCATGTATGCTGTGCTTCAGCTCAATGAATTTCTCAAGCCAAAGCCAGTTCTGAAGCTGGTAGTTTGCAGGGTATTTTTTTAGCCTGCCAAGAATCTTCTCTGCCTTGAGAGGGATTCCGTCAAGAAGGACAAGGCACATGCCTCCACGTATCTTGTTTGTTTCAACGCGCGCAAGGTCTTTGTAGTTCGATACCTCGAGCTTTTCTGTGGGGTCTCCTGTAATCTCCACAGGAACGTTCTTTATGATCATCTCAATTTCTTTCTTTGACGGATGATACTGCTTTGCAGTCACGCGAATATAGTAGTCTTCGACCTCGGTAACGTATCGGCTTATCTCGTTTTTTTCCGGCTTGTACTCTCCGAGCCCTGCATGCTTTCGTATAAAATCCGCTGCCAAGACAGACATTGCAGATGCTGTGCCTCCTGCAGAACGTATCGGCCCTGCAAAGTATACTGCCAGATACTCTGTGCCGTCCGGATTCTTCCTTATTTTCACCTGAGAAATCCCTTCCAGCGGTGCTGTCACGACCCCAAGAGTAAGATATGCCACTGCAACGCGAAGCCCTGCCTCTATTGCAGCCTCTGTTGCAGGGAATTTTACAAATTTGTTTTGGGATACCTCGCGCCCAATCAAAAGCGCCACACGCTCATCGTTTTTGCCGTATTTTTCCTCAAGCACCCTTATTGCATCCTTCATGCCGGATCCGAGCACGTCCGGGAAAATAGTTGAAATAAGCCCTTCAACGCGCGCTGCAAGGTCCTCTGCAACAGGTATGTCAACTTTTTGCTCAGGGTCGAGCCCTTTTTCACGGGCGCGCTCTGCAACGCCATATGCCTTTTTGACCTCTTTAGAAATGCTGTCAAAATAATCCTGCGTCTCTTTATCGGTCTGCATACAGAACATTATGGGTAAAAAAATATATACTGGCGCGCACAGATATTTGCTATGGCTTTATTCAAAAAAACAGAACCTGTTGTAGACACACAACCGCCGCGCGAAATTCTTCAGGAAAAAATTGAGTCCTTAAGCACAGAAATGCATGAATTCAAAGAAAATACCGAGAAACAGATTAAAGAGATTTGTTCTGCGCTGAACATTCTTGATGGAGATGTTATGGACCTAAAGGAAGACCAAAAGGCTGCAAAAAAAGCTCCGTGCTCAAAAGAACTTGAAAACATCAAGCAAACTCTGGAGTCATTGAAACTCATGGGTCGCCTGTGTATTCAAAATAAGGAAGAAATTGAAGTTCTTACAGAACAAATAACGGCACATAAAAACGAACCAAAAAAAATACACAGTCCGGTAAAAATGCTTAACTAAGGCTTATTTCCAAAAAAAGGCTTATTTCCAAAAAGAGTCTCGGCGGGGGATGGAAAGCGTTCGGAGAACATATGTCTCCACATGAGAAGCGATGCTTTCCACCCATCCGAGCCCAAGTTTTTCCAGAACAGCCGTTTATTTGGCTTTTGTTATTTATAAAGATTTCGATACTACGGTATGGTTGTTTACATCAAACTTAAATAGCATATTGAATAACAGGGACCTAACAAACAGCTGGTTGGAGCCTTTTGTGTTTGGTTGATTTTATGGATATTACCGCAGTTGGCGTCATTGTTGATGAAAAAAGGGCTGTTCTTGAAAAAGCCCTGAAAAACAGCCTTGTTGACAGCTATGAAATTGATGAATTGGACAAGGCCGATTCAAGAAAAGATGTTTTTGTATGCCTTGCAAACCCGGTTGACTCAAAATATGTTGCCGGAGTTCTCTCAGAAATATTTGAAGGCATGGGCACAAAAAAGACCGGTGTTGAATAAGTACTACTCATAACAGGCAATGCGCCACTGATTTCTGTTTAATGTTCTTTTTGCAGTACGCGCTGTGTGCAACTGCTGGTTTCTGCTGCGTTACTCTACAAAAAATCCTTTACAATCACTCTGCGCGTGTCAAGCTCAATGCATGTTATTTTTCCGGGGTTTGCCTTGTGGCCCACCCTGTCCTGGAAGCTTGTCTGTCCCTGAAACGTGCTTGATGATACAAGTGTGGTGCTCTTGTATTTGTCAACAGCATAGCTGTGCAAGTCCCCTGTGTGAAATATGTCCGGCACAGCCCGTATTACCAAAGGGTCTGTCTCAAGGGGGTTCACGACAGTTGAGCCATAAAGCGGCGCAAGGTGCCTTCTGCGAAGAACGTCTTTCATCACATGCTGTGGCTCTGCCATTCCAAGGCGCCTCAGCTCTGGCACAGCATCTATTATGCTCGTAAAGCTGTACCCATGATACATCAAAACATTAATTCCTCCGGCATCCATGCCATGAACACGTATGTTTGATGGATTCTGCGTAAGGTGCAGGTTCTTAAAATCATAGATTGTTGGCAAAAACTTCCTCGGAAGTCGGGGTTGGGGCTCTGCAAGACCCAGTGCATCGTGGTTTCCTGCGCACACCATCACCTGGATGTGTTCGGGTATTGTCTCAAAAAACTCCTCGAATTTTTTGTACTGTCCATAAATGTCTTTTATCTGAAGGTCGTCTTCCTGTCCGGGGTATATGCCAATCCCATCCGCTATATCTCCC
>JAIVYS010000002.1:0-23891 GCA_048635325.1 Candidatus Bathyarchaeota archaeon | reverse complement strand
TTATCGCGCCTTGCAATGGAACTTGAAAAGACAGAGTATGAGCCAGAGCAGTTTCCCGGGCTTGTGTACCGCCTTGAAAATCCAAAGGCTGCAGCACTGATATTTAATACCGGAAAAATAGTCTGCACAGGAACAAAATCCCCGCGCCATGCAAAAAAGGCAATTGGCAACCTTGTTGAAAAAATAAAAGAGCTTGGAATAGAGGTCAACAAAGTAAAGGACATAAAAATACAGAATATTGTTGCTTCTGCATTTGTCGGTGAAGAGCTTAATCTCAACCAGATCGCGTTTGAGCTTGAAGGTACAGAGTATGAGCCGGAACAGTTTCCCGGGCTTGTGTACCGCCTTGATTTTCCAAAGACCGTGTTTCTTCTGTTCAGTTCGGGAAAAGTGATATGCACCGGCGGAAAAAGCGAAAAGGATATAGAGGACAGCGTAATTAAGCTAAAAGAGAATCTTAAGGAAATAAAGGCCATATAAGGCAATACATGAATTCCCTATCACTTTAACAACTCTTTTAAATATTCTGCCAAAGATAGAGCTATGGACTATTCGGCAATGCTTTCTAAATTTGAAGTTCTTTTCAGTGAGCAGTTCAAGGACAAAATATTCAAGGCAGGGCAGGACAATGTATCCCTTGTTGTCGAGTTCCAAAAAATAGAGAAATTCGATACAGAGCTTTCTGATGCCCTTCTCGAGACCCCTGAAGAGTGTTTGCGCGCTGCAGACGAGGCACTGCGAAACGTCAACCCTGCTGACGAGGATGCCCCAAGAATCACGTTTCGCATAAAAGATCTTCATGAATCAAACAATGTCGCGATAAAAAACCTGAGAAGCAAGCATATCGGCCAGTTCCTCGCTGTGGACGGGATAATCAAGCAGGCATCAGAAGTGCGCCCTGAAATCACGGCCGCAACATTTGAGTGCAAGGCGTGCGGGCAGAGGCTAACGCTGCTTCAGGAAGAGCCGCACCTGAAAACACCCTTTTCATGTGAGTGCGGGAACCGGCGCGGCTTTGAGCTTGTGATAAGAAAGCTGATAGACATACAAAGGCTTGAGCTTGAAGAGGTTCCTGAAAGGCTTGATGGGGGAGCACAGCCAAGAAAAATAGGTGTGTTTCTTCGCGATGACCTTGTTGACCCGAGATTCCAGAAAAAGGTGGTTCCCGGTGCAAAAGTGCAGGTAACCGGTGTTCTTAATGACGCACCAATGAAATTCGAGATGGGCAAGGAAACCAAGCGGCGCGATATTTATGTTGATGCAAATTATCTTGAGGCAATTGAAATCGAGTTTGAAGACCTTGAAATAACGCCTAAGGATGAAAAGAAAATAAAGGAACTCGCCAAAGACCCAAAAATATATGGCACTTTAGTGAAGTCAATAGCGCCGTCCATTTACGGCTATGAGGAAATCAAGCTTGCTATCGCGCTCCAGCTTTTCGGGGGCGTGCGAAAAGTCCGCCCTGATGGCGTTACGACCCGCGGCGACATACACATATTTCTTGTGGGAGACCCCGGCTCCGGAAAATCGCAGCTTCTGAAATACGTCACCCATCTTGCGCCAAAGGCGAGGTATGTTGTTGGTAAAAGCGCATCAGGCGCCGGGATGACTGCAACAGTTGTCAAGGACGAGTTCATGCGCGGATGGGCACTTGAGGCAGGGGCACTTGTTCTTGCAAACAAGGGGCTTTGCGCTATTGACGAGCTTGACAAGATGGGTAAGGAAGACCGAAGCGCAATGCATGAAGTGATGGAGCAACAGACAGTCACTATTTCAAAAGCGAATGTTCAGGCAACGCTTTACGCACAGACAACCATACTTGCAGCAGCTAACCCGAAGTTTGGAAGATTCGATGCTTATGAATCAATACCAAAGCAGATAGACATTCCTGAAACACTCATGTCGCGCTTTGACCTCATATTTCCTGTACGGGACATCCCTGACAGGGAAAAGGACACGCGCCTTGTTCGCCACATACTCAAGCTTCATGAAAACCCGGATATACAGAACCCTCCAATTGATGCTGAAATGCTGCGAAAATATATCGCCTATGCAAAATCAAACATTAAGCCAAAACTTACAAAGGCTGCTACGAAGGAAATAGAATTGTTTTATGTCGGCCTTCGAAGCAAGGCAAGCAAAGAGGGTGAGAACACCGCAGTGCCAATCGGTGCGCGCCAGCTTGAGGCGCTGATAAGGCTGTCAGAGGCATCTGCAAAGATAAGGCTTGCTGACAAAATAGCAAAAGAGGATGCAAAGCGCGCGATTGACATTGTGACAAAGTGCCTGATGGAAGTCGGAATTGATCCTGAGACCGGAAAATTTGACATAGACCGGCTTGAGTCAGGGACAACCAGCACACAGAGAAATAAGCTTAAGATAATACTCTCACTAGTAAGTGAAATGCAGGAAGAAAGCCCTGAAAAGACTGTCCTTGTAAATGATGTCGTTGCTGCTGCAGAGGACCAGGGAATAGAGGGCGCTGATGAAATAATACAGAAGCTCAAGACAAGCGGAGAGCTTTTTGAACCAAAGCATGGCCATATAAGAAAGGTCTAACACAACCTTTTCTTTCCTGCGCCACCAATTGGTTTGATGGCTTGCAAATAAAAGGTTGATCAAAAGAAAGATTTGCAAAGGCAGCTAGTTTGTTCGCCTTTGCAAAAAATACATGCTTACAAGAAATTGGCTATTGGTTCCATCAAGCAAGTGGAATACGAGGTAATATTATGCAAAATGAGACACAAAATAATACAAATGACGAGCAGATGAAAAGAATACTGATACAAAGATGCAGGGTGTGTGATGTGTTTTCTGCAACACCTGTGCCTGACAGCAATGGGAATTTTTTTGATTCTCCTCTTTCAGGCAGGCTTTCGCGCGTTCATGTCTTTGGCATTGTGCGCGAGACATTTGCATCTGAGGACAACAAGTATGCATTCATTGTGCTTGACGATACCACAGGAATCATAAGATGCAAGGCATTCGGCAACACAGAGATTGTCACAGACATCAAGGCAGGCCAGATGGTGGATGTCATAGGGCGCATACGGGAATACAATGATGAGATGTATATAATGCCTGAAATTGTGCGCGTGCAGAGCGACCCGAACATAGAGACATTGCGCTGGGTCGAGATACTTAATGTGCTAAAAGAAAAAGGAATACGCGAAGGTGCTGCTGTGCCTTCAGCATCACCAGCTGTAGATAAAAAAACCAGCGCTGAAAAACAAAAGGATTCTGTTTCAGAGCAGCCGGTACCAAAAGAAAAAGCCCAAAAAAAAGACGAGCCCAAAGAAACGCCAAATGATGCGCGGGCAAAGATACTTGAAATAATCCGCACAGAAAACAATGGCGATGGTGCAGACTACCCGTCAATTGTTTCAATTTCAGGCTTTGAGAGCGGTGTTGTTGATACCGTTCTCTCCGAGCTTTTGTCTGAAGGGACTTGCTATGAGCCAAGGCCGGGGAAGATAAAAGTACTTTAGATAACAGGAGGAAATAACATGCCAGAAGAATATGATTACAACAAGCTTTTGAAGTCCGCGCGAGCCCAGCTTCCAAAGCACGTCTTTGAGACAAAGCGCTTTGAAATTCCAAAACCGATGTCAATCATTGTCGGAAACAGGACAATACTCAAAAATTTTGATGAGCTTGCATCAACAGTCAGGCGGGACCCGAAGCACCTTCTAAAATACATGGCAAAAGAGCTTGCAAGCCAGGCAACAGTTGAAGGCAAGTCCGCAGTATTCATGGGAAAATTCGGCATGATACAAATGGGGAAAAAGTTCAACGCATATGTCGAGACATTTGTCCTTTGCCCTGAGTGCAAGAAGCCGGACACAAAACTTATGAAAGAAGACAGGCTTGCATTTATCAAGTGCGAGGCGTGTGGAGCGAAGAAGACGGTGCCTGTGGTAAAATAAAGTTACACCCACCAGTTTATTTAATCTACTAGCTGCAATTAGCACCATGAAACTTAGCCCACACCTTGAAGTCATTATTGCTGCCACAATTTGGGGCACTCACGGAGTTTTTGTAAAGTCACTGGATTTGCCCACGACCACAATTTCGTTTTTTAGGGTGGCAATTCCAACACTTGTTCTTTTGGCATATTTCAGATCCAAAAAAATAAAGTTTCTTGATGTTGACAACAAATCCCTAATGCTATTTGCATCTTTTGTGTTTGCAATAAAAACCCTTCTTACAGTACTTGGTTTTCAACTGGCGCCAATAAGCACAGTCATACTTGTTGGCTATACATGGCCTATATTTGCCACATTATTCAGCAAAATTATTTTGAAAGAGAGGCTTGCCACACAAAACATCTATTTGTTGTTCATTGCATTCATTGGAATTATTTTTATTTTTTTCAAACAAACAATTTCTTTTGAAAATCTTGAATTCCTAGGATTGCTTTTCATACTAATTGCCGCAATCCTGCACGCAATCGTAATTGTGATATTTAAAAAAGAGTCAGATAATAACTCAAAATACACAACTATATTTTACCAAAATTTTATTGGTTTTCTGATATTCTTGCCGTTTCTATTCATCAACAAACCGCTTCCCGGTTTGATTCAAGCAGGCATCGGGATTAGTTACGGTGCAGTTATTGGTCTGCTTGGCTTTCTTTTCTTTTTTTCAGCCCTCAAAAAAATAAATGCTTCAACGGCCTCTCATCTTGCATATTTTGAAGTCATAATCGCAGTTTTATTTGGAATTCTTTTGTTCCACGAAACACTAGCATGGAACACCATATTTGGAGGATTGCTAGTACTTATTTCAATATATTTCTTGAAAAAATAATGCTACTAAGAAAAAATTATATGTGGCCTTCAACTTTAAATGCGCTGGGGCAATGTTTGTTCAGCACGCACTTTGAACAAAAAGGGCGCCTTGCATCACAAGTCTCGCGCCCGTGAAAAATAATTATATTCGAGAAGACCCACCAGTCTTTTTTTGGGATTATTTTCATCAAATCCTGCTCGATTTTTGCAGGGTCTTTGTTCTTTGTCAGGCCGAGGCGAAATGACACTCTTTTGACATGTGTATCAACTGCTATGCCTTCAAGCTTTCTGTACGCGCCTGACAATACTATGTTTGCGGTCTTTCTTGCAACACCCGGCAAAGCCACAGTTTTTTCCATTGTGTCAGGCACTTTGCCGCCATACTTTTCAGAAATTATTTTTGCTGATGCAATAATGTTTTTTGCCTTGCTGCGGAAGAATCCTGTTGAGTGTATTTGCTGCTCAAACTTTTTGACGTCTGCACTCGCGTAATCATCCGCGCTCTTGTACTTTTTGAATAGCTCCCTTGTCATAATATTAACGCGCACGTCTGTGCACTGGGCAGAAAGGATTGTTGAGACAAGAAGCTCAAGAGGATTACCAAAGGCAAGAGCTGTTTTTGCTTTAGGATATTTTTTCTTCAGGAGAAAAAGAATTTTTTCTGCGCGCTCATTTTCGGCCAAATGCATGGCTTTATTTGCGCCTTTAGGTTTAAGAATACGGGTTGCCATTTAACTGCGTTTTTAGCCAAATTTGAGTACAGAGAACCCCCAAACTTTAATAAACATGCCTCTCCATGCATATCTGTTGATTATCATGGATCTTTCAAAGAAATACGACTCAAAGGAATCTGAACCAAAATGGCAAAAGCTTTGGGAAAAGGAAGGGACTTATAGATTTGATGCGAAAAGCGAAAAGCCGCTTTTCAGCATAGATACGCCCCCGCCTACAATGTCAGGCGCAATGCATATCGGGCACGTGTTCTCATACTCGCAGATGGACTTTATCGCAAGATTTCGGCGCATGCAGGGCCACAATGTGTTTTACCCGTTTGGGACTGATGACAACGGCCTGCCGACAGACAAGATGGTTGAAAAGCTGAAGAAAGTAAAGTCCTCAAGGATGCAAAGAACTGAATATGTCAAGCTGGTTCTGTCGACCCTTGATGAATTGCGCCCGAAATTTGTTTCAGGGTGGAAGAACATCGGAATTTCCTGTGACTTCAATCTTTATTATTCTACAATAAACCCGCACTGCCAGAGAATCTCGCAAAAATCATTCATTGACCTGTACAATATAGAAAGAGTGTACCGAAAAGAGATGCCTTTCATGTGGTGCCCTTCCTGCGAGACAGCGGTTGCACAGGTTGAGCTTGAAGACAAGGAGATTGAAAGCTCGTTCAATGACATTGTTTTCAAAGTTGGCGGAAAAGAGATACTGATTGCAACAACGCGCCCTGAAATGCTTCCTGCGTGCGTGGCAGTCTTTGTGAATCCCGATGACAAGCGCTACAAAGGCATTGTCGGAAAAGAAGCTGAAGTTCCTATTTTCAAGCAGAAAGTTCCGGTACTTGCTGATGAGCGCGCTGACCCTGAAAAAGGAACTGGTGTTGTCATGTGCTGCACTTTCGGGGACCAGACAGACATAGAGTGGTTCAAGGCGCACAACCTGCCGCTCAAGGTCGCGATAACAAAGAACGGGAAAATGTCTGAGCTTGCCGGAAAGTACGCGGGCACAAGAGTGAAGGAAGCACGAAAAGAAATCATCAAAGACCTTGACGCGGGCGGACTTTTGAAGGCATCAAAAAAGATAACTCACGCTGTAAATGTTCACGAGCGCTGCGGCACAGAAATGGAAATACTTAACACAAAGCAATGGTTCATAAAAATACTCGACATGAAAAAAGAGCTTCTTTCTGCCGGGAAAAAGATGCGCTGGCTGCCAGATCATATGCGCTCGCGCTATGACAACTGGGCAAAGGGTTTGCAGTGGGACTGGTCAATTTCAAGGCAGAGATATTTCGGTGTCCCGTTCCCGATATGGTACTGCAAAAAGTGCGGCGAGGTCATGATTGCGGATGAAGGAGACCTTCCTGTTGACCCGACAATTGATTCCCCGAAAAAGCCATGCAAGTGCGGCTCAAAGGAGTTCGAGCCGGAACGCGATGTCCAGGATACATGGGCGACTTCCTCACTCACACCACGGCTTGCAATTGAGCTTGTTGACGATAAAAAGATGCGCGAGCGGCTTTACCCGATGACTCTGCGCCCGCAGGCGCACGACATAATTACATTCTGGCTTTTCAACACTGTTGTCAAGGGGCTTCTTCATACAAAAAAAGTGCCCTGGGAAAACGCGATGATAAGCGGCTGGGCACTTGACCCGAAAGGCAAGAAAATGTCAAAGTCAAAGGGCAATGTTGTTGAGCCTGCGAAAGTCATTGAAAGGTTTTCTGCTGACGCGCTTCGCTTCTGGGCAGCTGGCTCGCGCCTTGGCGATGATTTACCCTATAAGGAAAAGGATGTCCACACCGGGCAGAAGACAGTCACGAAACTCTGGAATGCTTCAAAATTTGTGATTTCAAACCTTGAAGGGTACGACGGCAAAAAGCCGAAAAAGATTGAAGAAATAGATGCATGGGCTTTGCACAGGCTAAATGAGACAATAAATGATTCTACAAAATGTTTTGAGAACTACGAATACTCGCATGCGCGCGCAAAGACCGAGAAATTTTTCTGGTCTATATTCTGCGACAATTATCTTGAGATTGTAAAGGATCGCCTCTACAATGCAGGCAACTATTCTGATGAAGAAGTTGCCTCTGCAAAATACGCGCTTTATAATTGCCTTCTTGGCATCCTGAAAATGTTTGCGCCATTCGTTCCTCACATAACTGAGGAAACATACCAGTTGTTTTTTGCAAAAAAAGAGGGCAAAAAGAGCATCCACAATTCTGAATGGCCAAAAGAAAACAAAGAGTGGGAAAACAAGAAAGCGCTTGAGTCCGGGGACGCGGCAGTTGCAGTGATTTCTGCTATTCGAATTTACAAGACAAAAAAGCAGTTGTCACCTAACGCGCCTCTTAAGGAAGTTATTGTTTCAGAAAAACTTGAAAAAACTCTTGCGCCAGTTGCGGGCGCAATACAGTGCGCAATGAAAGTTGAAAATGTTTCTTTTGGCAAAATAAAGGATGCGACTGAAGAGTTTGAGTTTGGCGGGAAGAAGTACGGAATTAACTGCACTCAGTAATTTCCTGCTCTGTCGTAAAATGAACATCTTTGCCTGTTTTTTCAACCACTACAATAGTGTACGGTTGTGTGAGCGCTAAAGTCACAAGACACCTTTGCCCTGGGGAAACTTCGCGCACAAAAACTTCGAGTGCGCTCTCGGTCTCGATTATTTTATTCACACTTATGCTGTATCCTCCTGAAGAGCGCTCGCCCATAAACATTGCCAACACAAGGCTCTCTGAAAAATTAATGTCGGGAAGTGACTGGGTGGTGTCCATATCCCACCAAAAAGTTTCCCATTCAAGGGTATTGTCTATCACATGGTTTTTCTTTTCAGGTTGATTGCTGTAAATGCCTGTCCGTATTGTCTCAAAGGAAATGTCTTTCTCATAGGGCGTGATTGGCACATGGGCAACTGCCTTGGAGACAACAAATGTTAGAACATAATCGGAAAGCCTAATTCCGGAATCGTCTTTAGGATATGGGCTAACGCCTGCCAACTCCACAACATAGTTGCCAGCATTTATTTTCGACGTGTAACCAATGCTTTGTCTCCAGTCAGATATATTGTAAACGCCGAGAGTCTCCGCTCCTTTTGAAATCATAATCTCTGCTACAACCTCCCCGGATGCAACACATCGAAAGTCACTCGGGCATCTGGAATCCTCTATTATGTTCAATAACTTTATGCTCATGTTTTCGGTTTCCAGAAACGCCTGCTGATTGACACCTATTTGAAATGGCGCGTCTAAACCGGCAAGAACTGCGCTCTCCTGCTCAGTGCATCCGCTGGCAAGAATCACAAGTGCAACAATCACAGAAAGTATTTGCCTCTGCATAAGGACATATTGCCTGAACACGCTTAAAAACATTGCTTTGCACGATTTGCCTACTAAATTATGCAATTATGTACATAATCGGCTCTGCTAAATTTTTGAAAAGCCAGTAGTTGAACAGTATTGCAGTAACCGTGAATGTTACGTGGTTAAAAAGGTCCGGGCGAAAGTATGCGAAAACAAGATTCATTATGACCACATAAATGGCTGTGCAGATAATGCCGAGCCCGTAAATTGTTGTGTACGATATGTATGGTATTGCTATTGCAATAAGGCCATAGCCTATTGCAGGAAATATGAATGTATCGAGATTCTGGGAACTCACGCGCCTTATTGCAGAGCCGATTATTGATGATGCGCACCCGACAATGAGCGCTGCCTTCCAGCCGTACGCAGCGCCGGACAATACTGTAAAGAAAAGGACAAGGTCAAAGCCGACAACAAAAGGTATCCAGTCCTGAATAAGTTTTGATGATGTAGCAATTGCAATGAAAATAAGAATTACATAGATTGGTATCACATATTTGTAAAAGATGAGTGTCACAATAAGCATAACAAGCGCCGCAGATCTCCTGCGGCTGCCTTTGAATGATGCGTGCAAAGACATTAGCCGGGCAGACAAGCTGCTGCCTGTAACTTCGCTGTTGTTTTTAAAATCATGTTTCGCGCCCTCACTCTTTTGCGCTTTCTGTGAATGAGTTTTTGGCTTTTTGCTTTGCTTCTCTTTCAATGCATGCTCTTTCGGTGAAAGAAACGAAAGAATTTTTGCTATAATCCTGCCAAATGCCATTCAATAACACCAATTATTTTTTTACTCTAATAGAATATAGGGCTTAAAGATAAAAACATGTTTTTATGCACTTCATAAAACAGCAAGCCCTTGCGCAAAGATGCTTTCGCATGCATCAATATATTTTTTTTCACAGCCTTTGGGTATTTTTGCGCCTGCAGCGCTCCTGTGCCCGCCCCCGGTTCCGCCCACTTTTTTTGCGGATTCGCGCGTAATCCGGTTGAGGTCTGCGGCAGAGCCATCAGCCCTTGCAGATACCTTGACCGATTCCTTTATGTTCGCAAAACCAAAGACAATAAGCCGCGGGTTTCTTTTCGACAGTATAGAGACAATAGTTCCAATGGTATTGCCCGGTATGTTCTCTCCTGCAACAATGTACAGCGCGCTTTTTGTCCGTTGAAATTGCTGCATGTTTTCAGACACCCATGAAAGCGCTTTTGCTATGCTTTTCTTGTGCTCGCGGATAAGTTTTTCAGCAGAATTAGGCAGCCCGAGGCAAAGCTTCATTCCCTCAAGCGGCTCCTCAAGCCTGCCGCACGCATTAAGTGCGGACGCAAGCTCTTTTAGCTCAAAACCGTTTTCAAGGCGGAAATTTTTTCCTATAATGTTGCCTGTATCGTTTCCCAAAAAAGCCTCTTCAATGACAAGAGATGTTGCAAGCTTTTTTTCCTCGCCAGAAGACAAATCTGATATCGTGCGCCACCTGCCGCCATCCTTAAGAGGTATTTTTAGGGAAGCTAAAAGCCGCAGTACTGCATGCACGTTGCCGGTGATGCCTGTGATATATGGCTCTGTTGAGTTTGCAATCGCCTTGTGCATAGGCCTTGTATACCTGCCGAAAAAAAGAAGTCCTGTCTCTATTTTTATCCTGCCTGAGACTTCTGCTTCCTCGAGAAGAATGCTGTTTATGCCCTGCATTTTCCCGTTCACAAACTGCATATCCCCGCACGCGCCCGCGACTGCGAACTCCACCATGCTTCTTGCTGATGATGAAATGCCTCTTGCAACAAGATACACAACTCCGGCACCGCTTATGTACTTTGTCCCGTTTATGCCTTCAAGAAACGGGTTTACATGAACAAGCCCTTTCCATTCATTGCCGTATATGGGGTGATGGTCTAAGACAATAATTTTCTTATCTGAGAAATAATTCTTTAGTATGTCAAGCTGCCCTGAGCCAATGTCTGTAAATATCCACAGGGATGCATCTTTTTCTGATATTTGCTTTGCTGCATCTGCATCAAGCTGGCGAATGAAATTAACTTCAAAACTCTTGCCTGCTGTGTCAAAGCAGCGGTGCATTATTGCTGCCGCAGATATGCCGTCAGCATCATAGTGGGACACAAGGCATATGTTTCCTTCTTCGCCTCTCACTTTTTTTGCTGCAAGAGACGCGCGCTCTTTCAATGCAAGAAATTCCTGCCTTGTGATTTCCTGAAACATAGAATTATTAGGGAATACAAATCTTATATTCCCTAATACTGTGTTCTCACTCCAATTATGCCTGCGCAAGAATCTTCAGTTTTGCGCGCTCGTACTTCCAGCCTGCGGGAAGAACCTTTGATGCAACATAGTATTTTGAGATGCGCTTTATCTTTGACTCAATCAAAATCATTCCTCTCCACGAGTGCTTGTCCTTTTTATTGAGTTTTATATGCTCATAAGCCTTGTTCGCGCGCTTTATCAGCGACATAAGGTCTTCCGGGAGCTTTGATGCCATATTGTTTTCCTTAAGCACCTTTGCAATTGTCTTGCCTGTAAGTGCCTTCACAGAAGGCACTCCGTACTGGTCCCTAAGAACAGTTCCAATCATTGCCTGAGACATTTCCTGCTTCCTTAGCTTTACAATAAGCTTTTCAACCTCATCGGTCTTGTATTCTGCCCATTTTGGGGTCTCTTTTGTGTCCGGCCTGTGCGAGCCTGATGTTCCGCCTTTTCTTGAGTGCATTCTTGCGATACTAACCACCTTTTGTAATTTTGCGAAGTTTGAGAAAGAATTAGTTCTTTGCTCCGACCTGAACACGAGCCTAAGCCCTTATCCAGTCCTCGCTAACAGAAATTATGCTGTTATGCTTTTAAATGTTGCGAGTACGAAAATACCCCGTAATTAGAAAAATTCTCAGTCTATCTGCTTGTACAAATTCATACTCAGATACCGCTCGCCCCGATCAGGCAAAACAGTAACGATTTTATTATACATTTTTGCCAGCTTTAATGCAACAAACATATTTGCACCGGAACTTATCCCAACCAATAAACCATGTTCCCGGGCAAGTTGCTTTGCCGCATGAATTGCTTCTTCACTGCTGACTGTAACAACTCTGTCAACTTTGCTTTTATCAATTAATTGAGGTATAAATCCATCCCCAATGCCCTGAATCTTGTGTTCCCCTATCTTTACATCACTGCCGCCAAACATTACAGCAGCTTCTTCAGGCTCTATAGCAATTATTTTTAATTTAGGATTGGCTTTTTTCATTACATTTGAAATTCCCATCAATGTCCCGCCAGTGCCAATCCCTGCAACAACAGCATCTACAGGCCCAATTTCTTTCAAAATCTCCCTGCCTGTTTTTTCCTGAGCTTTTATGTTCATAGGGTTGTCAAATTGCCGGGCCATAAATGTTTTTGGCTGTTCGGCAAATTCTTCTGCTTTTTTTATGGCCTCTTTTAAGCTCCCGCACTTGGAAGTCAAAACCAATTCTGCTCCAAAGGCCCTCATCATTTGTTTTCTTTCTTCGCTCATATTTTCAGGCATCACCACAATCATCTTATATTTTTTTACAGATGCAACCATGGCCAGAGAAATACCTGTATTTCCACTACTGGCTTCAACTATTGTGTAGCCTTTCTTCAACTTACCTTTTTTTTCAGCATCCTCGATAATTTCCAGTGCAACCCTGTCTTTAATGCTTCCGCTAGGATTAAGGCTCTCTAATTTAGCATAAACATTCCCTATTTTAATGATAGGTGTGTTTCCAATAGCATCCAATACACTGAATCTGTTTTTCATAGCAATCCCTGAAAGTGATTGTTTATGCTTAAAGCATTTGTCTCTTAATAACTTTTTTTCTTTATTAACCTTTTCAACCCTGCCTGTCTTGTATTTTGCCCATTCAGGCGTCTCATTCAGCGCACTCCGGCAAAAGCTGTACTGTAAAGCCTGAATGTCGTGGGGGGTGCATCCTTAGGTTCTTAAATTTTCATGCCTTAAATAGTATAGATATTCATGAAATACGTAGCAGACACCAGCTCGATAATCAACGGCAATGTGAGTGCCCTGATAAATGAAGGAAAACTAAAAGGAACGCTCATAATACCTGAGTTTGTCACATCAGAACTTGAAAATCAGGCAAACAGGGGCCGTGAAATAGGCTTCGAAGGCCTTGATGAATTAAAAAACATCAGGGAACTTTGCAAAAAGCACAAGATAGAGCTTTCGCAGGCAGGCAGAAAACCGACAATTGAGGAAATACAGCTTGCAAAGTCAGGCAGGATTGACTCACTCATACGGGATATTGCCCGCGAAAACAAGGCAAAGCTTATCACAGCAGACATTGTGCAGGCAAAGTCTGCTGAAGCCATAGGCATCCAGGCAATATATTTCAAGCGCGAGGAAATAAAGGAGCTTGCATTTGAAAAATACTTTTCTCCGGACACTATGTCTGTTCACCTAAAGGAGGGTGTTGTCCCGAAAGCCAAGGTCGGAAAGCCCGGGAAAGCTGTCCTGAAATCACTTTCAAAATTAGTATCTACAAAAGAATGCCTTGAAACTATTTCACGCGAAATCGCAGACCTTGTGCGCACCCATGATGACGCATTCATGGAAATGGGCCACCGTGCCGCACAGGTCATACAATACAAAAAGTACAGGATTGCGATTGCGCGTCCGCCTTTTGCGAGCGCGACCGAAATAACAATCGTGCGCCCGACAATAAAGGTAGACCTTGACCACTACAAGCTGTCTGCACAGCTAAAAGAGCGCCTTGAAAAGTCAGCAGAAGGTATCATTCTTGCAGGCCCGCCGGGGCACGGCAAAACAACGCTTGCTCAGGCAATGGCAGAGTTCTACCAGAAAAAAGGCAATATTGTAAAAACAATGGAGCAGCCCCGAGACCTCCAGGTGGGGCCTGAAATAACGCAGTACGGTGCACTGTCCGGGGATATGGCAAAAACCGCAGACATGCTGCTTCTTGTCAGGCCGGATTTCACTATTTATGATGAGCTTAGAAAAACTTCTGATTTCAAGATTTTCTCTGACATGCGCCTTGCAGGTGTGGGGCTTCTTGGAATTGTGCATGCAACGCAGCCGATTGATGCTGTGCACAGGTTTATCACCAGAATTGAGCTTGGCATGATTCCACAGGTAATTGATACAATTATTTTTGTCCATGAGGGTGCCATAAAAAAGGTTTACACATTACGGCTAATTGTCAGGACACCGAACGGCATGACTGAAGCAGATCTTGCACGGCCTCTTGTTGAAGTAATTGATTTTGAGACAGGCACTCTTGAATACGAGATATACACATACGGTGAGCAGACGGTTGTCATGCCTGTAAAAACAGAGGCGCACTCTGCCATGAAAGAGCTTGCTGAAAGCAGGATAAAACAGATTCTTGGAAAATATATTGATAACCCTGTTGTCGAAGTGGTGTCTGACAACAAGGCAATACTAAAGGTGCAGGAAGAGGACATAGCGCGCATAATCGGAAAGGGCGGGAAAACAATAAGCGAGCTTGAAAAAAAGGCAGGAATACATATTTCTGTTGAGCCTGTTGTTGAAACCCTGAAAAAAGAGATCAGCTTTAAAGTTTCAGAAGCAGGCGGGTATCTTGCGATTTCTGTCGGAAATGAAAATATCTACAAGGATGTTGATGTTTATCGCGGAGAGGATTATGTCCTTTCTGCCACTGTAGGAAAAAAATCAACCATAAAGGTCAAAAAGAATTCACAATTCGGAAAAGAAATTCTCAAGGCAGCAAAACTCGGCAATCTCAGGGTGCTTGCAGGGTAAAAAAGAAGAGAATTAGTTCTAATACAAATGAGTTATACATATATAAATAGTTTTATGTAATACAAAGTATTACAGCAATTTTTCTGACTAAAATGCCAGCCAAAGAGCATATCTCTATAACTCTTGACGAGCAGGTCTTAAGGCGGGTTGACCGCCTTGTTGACGGGAAAAACACAAAAAACCGTTCGCACGCAATAGAGAAACTTCTGTCCCAGTATCTGGACGAGCAGGCAGTAAAGCAGGCAGTTGTGCTTTGCGGGGGGCATGGGGCTGACCTGGAGCCCATAACACAGGAAATCCCGAAACCTATGATTCCTGTAAAAGGAAAGCCTGTTCTGGAATATGTTATCAATCACCTTAAATCAGAGGGTATTCTGGATATTGTTCTTGCAGTAGATTACATGCACGACAAAATAATATCCCACTTTGGCAACGGCTCAAAATTCGGGGTCAATATAAGATATGTTGTGGAGCAGAAGCCCCTTGGGACAGCAGGCTCTCTTGCGCCCTTAAAAGAAATGCTTTCTGATACATTTGTTCTTCTTTACGGAGATATTCTTTCAAAAGTGGACATGCAGGGTATGCTTCGTGTCCACAGGAGCACAAAAACACTTGTTACTATGGCACTTACAACATCTCCTGAAACCAAAGGCTATGGTGTTGCGAAGCTGAGAGGGGACAAGATTGTCGGCTTTTCAGAAAAGCCGAACCCAAAGCATGCTGAGAGCAACCTGATTAATGCAGGGGTGTTCCTTGTCGAGCCTGAACTCCTGAAGCATCAAACAGTTAAAAAAAGCGAGAGGCAGCTTGAGCGCGTGTTTGAAAAGCTTGCGCCTGAAGGAGAGCTTGCAGGATATGTTTACAGCGGCCCGTGGTATGACCTTGAGACAAATGAAAAATACGGGCGCGCAATAAAGGAGTGGAGATGATAAAATGGTCTCAAGCATCTACAGGAATGTGGAATCATTACTGGGCATAGATCAAGGAAACATATTGCCCTTGTTGAACACAACAAAAAAAGTCTCTCCAGAAGCCATAAACGGCTTGCCGCCGGAAGCAAGAAGCCTGTTAATAAGAGAGGGTGTACTTGCAATGAATTATCTAAATGGAGAAGGTGTTGTAAAAGAAGGCTGCAATCCTGTTTTGAAAATTACCGATAAATTCGTAGATGGGTATTTTGGAGGATGATAAGCGCCCCGGGCAGGATTCGAACCTGCGCGTCCTTTCAGACACCGGTTTTCGAGACCGGCGCTCTACCAGGCTAAGCCACCGAGGCATATTCGACGAGCGAAACCAAAAACGGCATGCTCGCATTGCTTTTGAGGAAGTGCCACGTTATCCAACACAGCATCGCGGTGCATTGTTGGTTAAAGAGGCACTTGCCGTTGAATAGCCCGAAAAGCCTCATTGATTAAACCAAAGGATTTTCGAGGACCTCCGACCTGAACCAATATGTGCTGTCGGAGGGTTTTGTGCGCCCTCAATGCGCTCAACAAACCATCATATTGAACTGAACTTTAAAAAACAAAAGGAGCAATGCTCCAAATGATTCGAGGTGTGGATTTTATGGAAAAACATGAAGTTGATTTTGAGAACGCTGTGGTTTTTGATAAAGTAGACATAAACTCGTCAGTGGACTGGGATAAAGAGCATATACGCGACCTTGGAAAAATAGAGCAGGCAGTTGAGTCTATAAACTTTGCGTTTGATCACGGGGCAAGGTGTGTTGTCATTGCATCGCATCAGGGCGATGCGGGAAGAAATGAGAGCCTAAAGCTGCATGCAGAGGCGCTTCAAAAGCTTTTGCCAGAGCACCATGTCGTCTTTGCAGGTGCGCGAAGCGGGGATAAAGTATGCGAGCTTGTTGAAAACGCAAATGCAGGGGATGTTATTGTTCTTGAGAACACCAGAACAGAGTCAGAGGAGTGGGATCATGCGCATCCAAAAGAGACGCGCCTTTACAAGACCTTCACCAGCATAGACAATCTTGCCGCAATAAAGGACGACCCTGCATCGCACAGGAAAGAGTTGAGCTCATACGGGCTCTTGAAACAGCTTGCTGAGGACGGCAAGTTTGTAACAATAGGCCCTAATTTCATAAGAGAAGCAAAAAAGGCAGAGAATGCAGAAAAGATGCTTCTTGAAAAACACTCCTATGCCATACTTGGCGGAAGAAAATTCTCAGACCTTGTTGAAATAACACCGCAGCTCCTCAATAAATTCCCAAAAATGGATGTTCTGGTTGCAGGGCTTTTCGGCATATACCTTGACCATATCAATGGAATCCCTATGGGCGATAATAAAAAGCATATTGAAAAAGAGCATGCAAGGGCGCTTAAGGCAAGCGGCAACACAATCTGGGGAAGTGACGAAAAACGCCTTTTTGAATTCATCAACAGCAACTTCAACGGATTTTTCAGGGAGCGTGTGTCATTGCCGCACGACTATCACGTGCATCTTGACGGCACTCCAACAAACATGCCAAAACACGATATTCATAAAGGCGCTGTTGTTGACATCGGCCTGAACACAATAAAAGCATTTCAGGAAAAAATTAACAGCAAAAAAGAAGGTGTTGTGCTCATAAGCGGCTCAACAGGATACTACGAAATTGCAAAAGACAGGAAAGACCCCGGGCTTCTTGGGGCTGTCGAGGTTTACAGCGCAGCCTTTGACCCGAAGAACGGGCACTACAGCATTGTCATTGGAGGGGATGCCTCAGCGCTTTTGAATTCATTAGACATGAATCCGCAAATGAAAAGCTCTGCAGGAAAAGCATTCATAAAGCGCCTGATACACGGGCCTTTCTATGACTGCGAATTTGTAAAACACACATGGTGATAAATATGATAAGAGTTGCAATAAACGGTTTCGGTACAATCGGAAGGCGCGTTGCAGACGCAATATCGCTTCAGGATGATATGGTGGTTTCAGGTGTCGTTAAGACAAGGCCGACATTCGAGGCGCGCTTTGCCGGGGCAAAAGGCTACAAGCTCTATGCAAATATAAAGGAAAACATGGCTGCATTTGAGGCTGCGGGAATTAATGTTGCAGGAACACTCGACGACCTTCTTCAGGAATCCGACCTTGTGGTTGACTGCACTCCCGGGAAAATGGGTGCTGTAAACAAGGAACATGTTTATGTGCCCAAGAACATCAAAGCAATTTTCCAGGGCGGTGAAAAGCCAAACGTAGCAGAGGTATCATTCAATGCATCTTCGAACTACGAAGAAAGCTTTGGCAAAAAATACGTGCGCGTTGTTTCGTGCAATACTACCGGGCTTTGCCGCACACTTGGTGCAATCAAAAAAGAAATAGGTATCACACAAGTCAGGGCAACAATGATCAGGCGAGGCGCAGATTCCGGAGACTCTAAGCACGGGCCGATAAATGCAATAGAAGCAAACCCCCCAACTGTACCAAGCCACCACGGCATTGATGTCAACACAATCTTCCCAGAAATGAATATTCTGACAAGTGCATTCATTGTGCCGACAACGCTCATGCACATGCATGCAATAAATGTTATGCTTGAAAAGCAGGCAACAAAGGAAGAAGTCATTGCACTTCTTGAAAAAACGCCAAGAGTAATTCTGGTCAGCGCATCAGAAGGCATTGTGTCCACTGCGCAGGTAATGGAATATGCGCGCGAACTTGGCAGGTCGCGCTCTGACATGTTTGAGATTGCTGTCTGGAAAGAAAGCATAAACGTTGTCAATGGCAATGAGCTTTTCTATGTGCAGGCAATACACCAGGAATCTGATGTCGTTCCGGAAAATATTGACGCAATACGGGCGATAACAGGGATTGAAAAAGATGCAAAGGCAAGCATGAGAAAGACTGATGAAAGTATGGGACTCAAGAAATGGTGATAATATGGCAACCCTAAAGGAACATCTGACAAGCGCAGGATGCGACGAGAAGCTAAAAGAGCTTATCCTTCTTTTAAGCAGGCAGGCAAAGCCAATCAAAAATGCATTTGTTGACAAGCAGAACTATGCAGGCACAAAAAACATACACGGCGATGAACAGGTAGAGCTTGACAAATGGGCGGATGAGCTTTTGATAGATGTATTGCGCGAATCAAAATTGGTAAAAACAATTGCTTCAGAGGAGCAGTCTGACATCATAGAAGTTTTCACACAGGACGAAGGCTTTGGCGTAACACTTGACCCTCTTGACGGCTCATCCTTAATTGCAGTGAACCTTACAGTCGGGACAATCATCGGAATATACGGGGACGGCAATGTGCTGCAAAAAGGAAAAAACATGGCTTGTGCAATGTACATCCTCTATGGCCCTCTCACAACACTTGTCTACACCATAAAGAAAGGAGTGCATGAATTCGTTATGAAGGATGACGGCACTTTCGAGCTTTTGAGGGAAAACCTTGTAATGCCTGAAGGAAAACTATATTCACCGGGTGGGCTCAAAAAAGACCATACTGAAAAACATACTAAATTCCTTGAATCCCTTGAATCAACAGGGCATAAGCTAAGATACAGTGGTTCTTTTGTTGCAGACTTTCATCAGATTCTTCGCTACGGCGGAATATTCTCATACCCTGCACTAAAAGACAAAGAATCCGGAAAGCTTCGGCTCCTTTTCGAGGCAAAGCCTATAGGGTTTTTAGCAAGAGAGGCAGGCGGGGAAATCAGCACAGGGGACGAAGACATACTTGAAATAACTCCGAAATCCATAGACCAAAGAGTTCCGCTTTATGTGGGCAGCAAAAGCAAGATAAAAAAGCTTGAAGAATACATGAAAGGATATAGATAGAGGTGCATTTTTATGAGTAATAATTTCGGACCGATTGCAGGAGGGATTATTTTTGATAATCTTCGCGACAAAAACGCAATAGTGATGGCTGCAAACATACGCTTTGTGCCGGGAATTGCAAAAGGGATATTTCGCGCTGCAAAGGATGCGAACGCACCTTTGCTAATTGAAATAGCAAAATCAGAGTGCAACCTTGACGGAGGGTATATAGGGCACACACCAAAAACATTTGCAGACACTATTATTAATACAGCAAATGAAGTCGGGTTCAAAAACTGGGCGCTTCACGCAGACCACATCGGCGTCAAGAAGGGAGATGAAGAAGAAATCAAAGATGTAAAAAAGCTTATACTTGCGCAGATTGAAGTCGGGTTCACTTCATTCGCGATTGATGCCTCGCACATATTCGACTTTGAGGGAAAAACACCTCTTGAAGAGCTTTCAGGAAACATAAAGGCAACTAAAGAACTTTCTGATTTCATAGATGCAGAGTGCAAAAAAAGAGGGCTTGAAAACTACGGGCTTGAAGTCGAGGTCGGCGAAATAGGGCGAAAAGACACGGGCGGCTTTGTTGTCACAACAGTTGATGAAGCAGTGACATTCATACGCGAGCTGAACAAACTCAATGTCTTTCCGCACGCAATCGCAATAGCCAATGGCTCGGCGCACGGAAACACCTATAAAGACGGCGTGCAGGTGAGCCAGGTTTCTATTGACATTTCCCAGACAAAAAAAATAGCGGATGCATTAAAAAAAGAGGGGTTCAATACAAGGATTGCCCAGCACGGGATAACAGGCACGCCTCTTGAGCTTATTGCATCATTGTTTCCAAAAGGCGATATAATAAAAGGTAATGTCGGCACGCACTGGCAGAATGTTGTCTATGATGTGCTAAAGGTTTTCGAGCCCGAACTTTACAAAAAAATCCGTGCATGGGTTCTTGAAAATCATTCTATTGAAGGAAAAAGCGATGAAGAGATATTTGGCAAGGGCGCGAAGTTCGCGCTCAAAGAATTCTTTGATGAACTGCATGGCATAAGCAATGAAACAAAGCATGCAATTGAGTCAAAGGCGTATGCCGATGCATTGATGTTTTTCAGGGCGTTTGGGACGAAATAGATTCTGTTGGTTAACCCTCGGCCTTCACTGCCTTTCCATCCTCATCAAGCTTGACGCCGAATATCTGCGATACGCCATCCTGCATAGACACTCCGTAGATTCTTTCAGAGCGCCTTACTGTTGCGTCATTGTGCGAGATAACAAGAAACTGCGCCTCGCCTGAATACTTCTGGATAATGTCACCTATCTTTTCTGAGTTCATCTTGTCAAGGGCAGCATCAACCTCATCAAGCATATAGAATGCGCACGGCTTGTAGCGCTGTATTGCAAACAGGAATGCAATTGCAGTCATTGTCTTTTCCCCGCCTGAAAGCGCGTCTATTGAAAGAAGCCTCTTCTCCTTTGGCTGCGCGCGAATGAGCAGGCCGGACTCTATGTCATTCGGGTCCTCCATCACAAGCTCGGCACTGCCGTCTGCAAGCTCTTTGAAAACCACGCCGAACTCTTCTGATACTCTCTGCAATGTACCATGAAACATTATTTTTCTCTTTTCTTCAATCTGCAAAATCATGTTCTCAATTGTCCCGCGCTCTTCGCGAAGCTTATCTATCTTTTCCTTGAGGGTCTGATAGTCTTTCTCAAACTCATCAAACTCCTCGATTGCCTTCAGGTTCACAAGGCCCATTGCTTTCAGGCCGCGCTCTATCTCGCGCACCCTTCGCTCCATCTTTGCAAGGTCTCCTTTCTGAAGGTCTGTGCGATCCTTGTATTTCTCATAATCTATCTTGAAGTTGTCATACTCTGCTTCAAGGCGCGCGCGCCTGAGCTTCATATTATTGATTTCAGACTCCATTGAAAGGCGGTCCTCATACCTTCCTTTTCTTGCCTGCTTGTGGTCATCCATGTTTTTCAGTATTTCTTCTTTTCTTTTCTGGAGTCCGACAACATCCCCGCTCTCTTTCTTCTCAAGCTTGCGCTTCTCATCAAGGAGCTTGTTCAATTCACCGATTTCTGCTTTCAGCTTCACATTCTCTGCCTCAAGCTCCTCAATTGCCTTTTCGTACTCGCTTGCATCAGTCAGGCTGCTGGATGACGTCACCGGGCTTCTTGCAGAGGCCCTTGCAAGCCTGCCGCCGACAATTGCACCGCCAGCCTCAAACAGCTCACCGTCAAGTGTGACTACGCGCATGCCTCTTACGTTTCTGGCAGAATTCATGTCCTCTGCAACCAATGTGGAGCGAAGCGCATTGCCGAATGCATCCTTGTACTTTTTGTCAAACTTTACAAGCTCAATTGCAAAGCCCAGTATGCCCGGCATCTTTGATGCAATCTCTGCTTTTGCTGAAATCATATTTGAAGACATGCGGTCAAGCGGCAAAAACCTGACGCGCCCGAGATTGTTGCTCTTAAGGTAATTTATTCCGTCACTTGCTGCTTTCTCGTTCTTTACAACAACATCATTCACGTGGCCGCCCATTGCAACGCTCAGTGCAGTCTCATATCTTGAATCAACTCTGAACAAGCTTGCAAGAGTGCCTTCAACGCCTGCGATTCCGGAACTCAATACTTCCTTGACATTCCTGTTTGTATCCTGCGCCATGCTCTTTGAATGGATTGCGTTTATCTTGTCAATCATGTCCTCAAGGCGGCTTATCTCCCTGCGGTTTGCCTCTATCTGCCCCTCGCGCTTAAGCTCTGTTTTTATAATCTCCTCAATCTCTTTTCGCATCTCTGCATTGACGCTTTTTTTGAGAATATCATCTTCAATTTTCTTGATTTCGCTTTCAAGCTCGTCAAGGCCTGTGTCAAAGCCAACCACTTTGCCTTTCAGGCTGTCGTATTCTGCCTCTTTCATCCCTATTGTATTTGTAACATTTTCTAGCGCGCTCTCAACCGCCTGTATGCGCGTGTATGCTATGTTTGCCTTGATAAGGTCATGCTCTTCCTCAAGCTTCTTGTATTTCTCTGCAGCATCGCGCTCTGCTTTCATCTTTTTCAGAAATTCCTCTTTCTGCTCAAGGACAAGCGATGCATCGCTTATGTTGCGCTCGGCAATGGCAAGTTCATCTATGGCTTTTGCCTTCTTGTCAGTGTACTCATTTATGCCGGCAACTGTGTCAATTATCTCACGGCGCTCTTTTGGGCGCATTTTTATAATCTGTATGATATCTCCCTGCTGAATTATGTTGTTCGCCTCAGGAGTGAGCCCAGCCTGTGCAAGGACCTTAAGTGTCTCTGTCCTGTTTGTCACACGGTTGTCCATACGATAAATCGACACCCCCCGCCTGTTTACAGTGCGGGCAATCTCAATGTGCTCCCCCAGACCCTCTATCTTGCCGGATTTGTTGTTTATATGCAGGGATACTGTTGCTTTTTCAGCAGGCTTTTTGCCGTGCCCGCCATTGTAAATGACATGATCCAGCCTGCCTGCGCGAAGTGCGCGCGAAGTGCTTCCAAGAACAAATACTATGGCATCCGCAAGGTTGCTCTTCCCGCTGCCGTTTGGCCCAATCACTGCATTGAACCCCTCGTATAGCGGGATTGTTGTCGGTTTTGAGAACGACTTGAAGCCGTGAAGAACCATTTTTTCGAAATAAACCATGCTATATCTCCCTAAAAGAATATGAATAAATTATATTGGTTTTGAGTATATATAGTTAAATCACGGAAGTTTGAATTCCTCATGAGATTGTGCTTGTTCCTTGTGCTTGGATTTCTTTGTTTTATCGCGCTTTACTGTTGTGTCTGTATTATATGCATCTACTACGGAATATATCCATAGAATAATTTGCGGTATTCTTGCAGGCACTAACCCAAATATAATATTCAAAGAAATAATCCCAATTCCTTTTACCAGGTCACCCTTATATATCTGACCAAGTCCAGGAATGATTAAAGACAATATCGCTGCAAAAATTGGAATTTTATTCGAAGGGTTCTTTGAGCCACCAAAAAGTGTCTGTTTTGTGCCGCAGTACGGGCATTTCTCGGCAGTACCTGTTATCTCTTTATCGCAATACGTGCAATGCTTAATATCTGATTTTTTTGCCGCACCCATAAAAAATACTCTATTATTTATTTTTTAGATATGTTCTGTACCTCAGAAAGACATATATGCCCCAACACCAAATAATATTCATGCTCTCTGATTTCTTCAATCCAAAAAGCGCGGCAATAATAGGCGCGTCCTCAAACCCGAAAAAATTCGGGCACACGATTCTTAAAAATTTCATAGAGGATTTCAAAGGAGAGACCTTTGCAGTGAATCCTAATGAAAAAGAGGTTCTTAACAAAAAATGCTACCCTTCTGTCAGGGATATAAGAAAAGGCGTAGACCTTGCAGTTGTTGCTGTACCGCCATCTGTTTCAAACAAGGCTGTTGAGGAGTGC
>JAIVYS010000001.1:0-27404 GCA_048635325.1 Candidatus Bathyarchaeota archaeon | reverse complement strand
CCCGTCTATTCCAAAAATTGCAATAAGAAAAAGCAGGATATGTAAAAAGTGCGTTTTCGATAAGACGGATTTAAGAAAAATAATAGATGCGCTAAAAAAGAAAAAATACGCAGTGAAAGAATACATTAAGCTTGAAGCAAATATTTACGGGAAAACGCTTTATGCACTGAACGAAATTCAGGTCCATAATGTTTCGCCTGCAAAAGCAATACGATTCAGTGTTTCTGTTGACGGAAAACTAATCGAGAAAGAAGTGATAGGCGACGGTGTTGTGGTATCGACACCATACGGCTCAGGAGCATACTATTATTCTATTGGCGGCAAGGCCTTTGAAAAAGGCATTGGCATTGGCTTCAATAACCCTCATGCAAGAATCAAAAATCTGGTTGTTCCTGAAGAATCTGTTGTTGAAATAAAGCTTTTGCGCGGGCATGCCATTGCAATGTATGACAATTCAGATAACACGGTTGCCCTTCAGGAAAACAAAGTTATACAAATTAAAAAAAGCACAAAGGCTGCAAGATTTGTGAAACTATGAAAACACTCAAAATAGGTGACAATATCTGGATGATTTCCCTTGGTGGGGTTGACTCAAATATCTATGTTGTTGACAACTGTATGCTGGTTGACACTGGCACAGGCATGCGCACAAAAGAGCTTGATGCCGCCCTCAAAGAGGCGGGTGTCTCCCATGACAAAATAACTTCTATTGTAAACACTCACGGGCACTTTGACCATCTTGGGGGAAACATACTTTTTGAAAACGCAACTATCCTTGCGCACGACTTGTGCGCCGATATACTTGAAAATGCAGACAACATGAAATCATACGCCCACTGGTTCGGTGGCGCGCTCGAAAAACGCGATTGCGTGCGCCTGAAAGACAAAGACTTTGTGAGAGCAAAGGAAACAAAGCTTGACGTGATTCACGCGCCAGGGCACAGTGACGGGAGCATCTGCCTGTTTGACAAAAAGAGCGGAGTACTGTTCTCAGGGGACGTTATCTTCAAGGATGGTTATGGACGAACTGATTTGTCTGGCGGTGACGGGGCAAAGCTAAGGCAAACATTGCGCAAACTCTCACAATTTGATGTAAAAAAAATACTTCCGGGGCATGGGAGGATAATAGAGGGCGGGAGTGCGCATATAAGGGCGACTATTGATAAAATAAGGGCGTAGATTCTGGAAAATCGTTCTCAAAGAAAACAGAAAAGTATATATATTGTTCTGTGTAAAAACAATGTATGAAAAAAGAAGATATTTTTGATGAATGGAACACTTATGCGCAAAAAAAAGTGCTGAAAGGGCGCAAGGATTACCTTTCGGATATTGAATCGACATCAAAGCTTAAAATTGTGGCTGTGACAGGCATAAGGCGATCTGGAAAATCAAGTTTGATGATGCTTCTTTTGCAGAAGCTGATGAACGATAAAAAAAAGGCAGCATACATAAACCTTGAGGATGCAAGGATTAAGGGCGAAAGCGATGTCCTTGACTCGGTGCTCAAGTGGTTCGGGGACACAGGATATCTTCTTCTTGATGAAATAACAAGCATAAATGGATGGGACGGCTGGCTTGCCAGAAACCACGAACTCCTAAAAAGCAGGCTCCACCTCATTGTAAGCTCTTCAAGAAGAACTCTTGTTGCACCAATCAAGCCGCTTCGCGGAAGGATGCTTTCATTTGAGCTTTACCCGCTGTCTTTCAGGGAGTTTCTGGAATTCAGAGACATTCATCCAGAGCCAACAACTGCCGGAATTGGAGTAATTGAAAGAGCACTGTATGAATACCTGGTTTATGGCGGCTTTCCTGAGGCAGTTCTTCTTTCTGAAAAAACAGAAAAAACACGGCTTTTAGGGTCTTATTTCAAAGACATTCTCGGTCTTGATGTCGCAGAAATGGCGGGGGAGAATATAAGCACAGTAGAGCTTTTTGGAAAATACGCTATTGAGACAACTTATTTTTCTGCCTCAAAGACCCTGAACTTCTTTAAGGGGCTTGGCCACAAAATAGGCAAGCAAAGCATACTCAACCTTGAAAAATATGCAGGCGACGGCTATCTTTTATTTTTTGTCCCAATATTTTCCCATACAATAAAAGACCGCCTCCAATATCCAAGAAAGGCTTATGCTGGAGATACAGGATTTATAAACGCCATAAGCGGGAAGAAAGATATGGGGCGCCTTTTCGAGAACACTGTTTTTTTGGAACTTAAGCGCCGCAAATCACTTACAGAAGAAATACATTACTGGAAGAACAAAGAAGGTCATGAGGTGGATTTCATTGTCAGAGAGGGTCTCAACACAAAAGAAGCCATACAGGTGGCCTACAATCTTTCTGAAAACACAAAAAAGAGGGAGTTAAGAGGGCTTCTTGCCTGTGCAAAAGAGATGGGCATAAAAAAAGGCAAAATACTCACAAAAGACTTTGAATGCACGGAATCTACAGGTAATCTTCGCGTGGATTTTTTGCCTCTTCGGAAGTGGCTTTTAGAGGAGGAAAAATTATGAAAAACCACGAACTATTTGCCAAGGCGCACTCTTTCCTGTCTGCGCTGAAGAAACGGGACAAAGTGGCTGTAATTCACCACACAGACGCAGACGGTGTGTGTTCAGGTGTGCTTGCAGCAAGGGCTGTTGAGAACTTTCGCGAGAAAAAGGTTGATTTTTCTTTTTGCCAGAATGACGGGGAGACAAGCATAACCAAAGAGACGGTCAAAATCCTGCGCGAGAAGGGAATAAACAAAGTTGTAATAACGGATCTCGCTGTTGACGAGACTCCTGCAACAATCAGGGCGCTCGAGGAATTTGCAGATATCCTAATAATTGACCATCACCTTAAGCAAAAGAACCTTTCAAGCGAAAAAACAACCATCATTAAGGCAGAAGACGTCTCGGACATTGAGCCCTCTCAATATCCTGCAACAAAACTCACATACGACATATTCTTTGAGATTCTTGGCGAGCGCCCTGCATGGATCGCGGCTGTCGGGATAATAGGGGATTATGCTGGCAAGACATGGACTGATTTTATTGAAAGTGTTGAGAAAAGCGGAGTGCAACTCAAAGACCTGAAGGATGCTGAGGCGCTTATTGCCTATGCACGAGCAGCTGCAGGAACAGAAGGAGTCCAAAAAGCGTTTGAAGTCTTTTATCCAGCCATCAATGTGAAAGATGTTCTTAAGAGCGAACTTTCTGAGTACAAGCAGGATGTTGAAAAGGAGCTTCACTACCATATTGCAGAACACATAGACAAAGCAATGTTTGTTGATGATATTATTCTCTATGAGTTTGAGTCAAAATACAACATAAAATCTCGGCTTTCAAACAGGCTTTCACAAGAAATTTATCCAAACAAGACTGTTCTTGTGCTCCAAAAAGGAAAAGAGAGGGTTGATATTTCAGCAAGGCGCCAGGATATGAAAAAATCAATGGCATATCTTGTGAGGTCTGCGGTTTCAGGCATCCCAAAATCCCTTGGCGGAGGGCATACACCCGCAGCAGGCGGGTATTTTCCAATAAAATATCTTGAAAAAGTAAAAAAGAAACTTATTTCCTGAGCTTCACAATCTTGAGCTTGATGCCGTATTTTGTGAAATCCGCATATTCTGTGAATATTTTCGGGTGGCTGATGACTATTCTTCTTACAGTCTCTGAATGAAGATTTGCCTGTCTTGCAAGTTCTCTCATCCACAGCCCCCCGGGAGTTCTCTGGAGGACTGACACCATCTTTGCAAGGCGTCTTGCCTCAAGAGTCACGTCTTTTTTGCGCATTAAGTGATATTGTGTCAGCTGGCACATATAAAGATTTTGGAGAATTATGCTGAAAAAAGATTGGTCTTCAAACAAGATTATTTATTCCTAAAAACAGAAACAAGCTTATGTTCCACAAAATGACGCATATAATGAGTGAAACTGAGCTTCTTGACTCTGCCTTTCTGCGCGCAAAGGCCGTGAAATTGCCTTATGACCCAAAAAGGAGCAAAAAAAGTGCGGGAAAACTTATTGAAAAAACAAAAGTCATTGTCTTTTCAGAGGCGCTAAAAAAGCATTTTGACAAGATAAACAAAATGATGCCCTCAATTGAACTTCTGCCACCGTTCTACCGAGACCTTGCTGAAATCGCTGTCAACAAGGACGATTTCAAGAAATCACTTAACTCCGTCCGCTGGGCCGATAAGAAAATACGCGCACTTGGCGGTGCCTGCAGGAGAAAAATGTCAAAAACAACACCTGAAAAAGCGGTTGTGTTTCGTAAGCAATTTTTCGGCAGGGCGTCATCGGTAGTAAAAGATATTAGAAAAGACCTCGTCATACTTGAGACTTCGAGAAAAAAGCTTCGCCGCCTGCCTCGTCTGCTGCCGCTTCCAACTTTTGTGCTTGCAGGCGCACCAAATGCAGGAAAATCTTCTGTTTTACAGGCACTGACTGGCGCAAAGCCTGAAATACAGCCATATCCATTTACCACAAAGGGACTTCTTCTCGGCTACATTGACAAACAGGTGCAACTCATAGACACTCCCGGTCTGCTTGACCGTGCGCTTGAGGAAAGAAACCGAATCGAGATGCAGGCAATGCTTGCAATAACGCACATTGCAGAAGGGCTTGTGTTTATCTTTGACCCGACAGATGCATCAGGGTACTCTTTTGAAGTACAGGCTGCCTTGTTTCGAGGGCTTAAAGAGAACTTTGGGGGCCTGAATTTTTTTGTATGCCTGAACAAGTACGACCTTGCAAGCAAAGAAGAGATTTCGCGCGCAAAAAAGTTTTTTGAAAAAGAGGTTGTTTTCGAGACATCTGTAAAGACAGACAAAAACATAGCTGAGCTGAAAATATTCCTAAAAAAAGAGTCTCGAAAACTGAGAGCAAGACAGGCGCACTCCGAAGAACACGCCCGCCCCACATCCCAGCAAGGGAGATAAAACAAAAATGAATTAGATGCCCTTAGCTAACTATTAACTTCATAGGTTATGAAAATATATATGTTTACAGTTCACCCTTTAGACCTTAATTTAGCAGGCTCTAACACAGAGATTGTTCTCTGTTTTTGATTAACATAAAACATTTTTCCAAAAAACTGCTCAATCACATGGATGTTTGTCATTGCGTGCGGCGTTATTTTTGCAACAGAAACCGTGCCTCCTGACAAAGCAAGATATGGCAGAATCTGGTCTGCCATCCACTCATCAAGGCACGCACCTGAGTCCAATTGCTTCTTGAGGTTTTCTGCGGCTTCCTGCCCGACTTTTTCAGCAGGCCTGCCGCGCTCGCCAAGAGCGCCTGCGCCAATAGCTGCGTTCTCGTAAAAAATTCCTGCAAAAATGTGAGAGCCATTGGAAAGTGAAGGAACATAAGATGTTTCTGCTTGTGCCTCTTTTTCGTTAAGTGCCTTTTCAAATGCAGCTGCCTGGCGCTCTGCAACGCGCGCTCCCCTGAGCGCTTCTGTGGCAATGCTCTTTATCTTGAGATATTGTATTTTCCCACGCTCTGTAAACTCCGCTTTTTTAAGCTTTTCTGTTGGTTTTATTGAGACTTCGACAAGGCCGCCGCCTTTTGGGTAGAAACCGCATTTTTTTACTTCTGCGTTTATGGCTATTCCAAGTTTTTCCAGAAAAAAGCAAAAAATGTCTGTAAAGTAGTCCATTGGAGGGCTCCAGCGAACGTGCGTGCCGCCTTTTATGGCAAAGGACATCTCTTTGCCACAAAAAACAGCCGGAAATGTGAGGGTTTGAATCACAAGAGAGATTGCTCCTGCGGTTCCAATGTCGATCTCGTGCTTTCCGCCGGAAATTTTGCCCGGAACAAATTCTACGGTAGTTGAACCAAGTTCTGCGCCAGAAATCCGCGCGCTGCATAGACGCGCGAGCGCCTGGATTGCTGTAAGGTGTTGGGCAGACAAACCCGGGTTGCACCTTTTTGCGCGTATATTGATTATACGAACCGAACGCCCTGTCACAGAAGAAAGAGCAACTGCTGTGCGCAGTATCTGCCCGCCGCCTTCGTGATAAGAGCCGTCAATTTCAAGCATATGCTGAGTATTCGCAAATAATTATTAAAGGGTTGGCTGTATAATAATCGTGGTTCTTATGGATTTGAATGAGAAAGTTGCGCTAGTAAAAGAAGTCGGGGAAGAGATTCTAACTGAAGACGAGCTTCGCGAGCTGTTTTTGAAAAAAAAGCATCCTGTGGCATACGACGGCTTTGAGCCGTCAGGAAACATGCACATTGCGCAAGGCGTTTTCCGTACAATAAATGTAAACAAGATGACCAAGGCAGGAGTGAAGTTCAAAATACTTGTTGCAGACTGGTTTGCATGGATGAACAACAAGATGGGCGGAGACCTTGAAAAAATAAGAATTACTGGTGAATATTTCATTGAAATCTGGAAAGTTCTTGGAATGGATTTGAAAAATGTTGAATTTGTGTGGTCAAAAGATGTTGTAAAAGATGAAAGGCACTGGAAAACAACAATCGAGATTGCCCGGAATTCAACAGTCAATAGAATTATGCGCTGCTCGCAGATAATGGGGCGCCACGAAAACGAAAACCTTAGTGCTGCCCAGATAATTTACCCCTGCATGCAGGCAGCAGACATATTTCACCTCAAGGCAGACATAACCCAGCTTGGCATGGACCAGCGCAAAGTCAATGTCCTTGCGCGCGAAATCGGGCCAAAGCTCGGCTTCTGGAAGCCTGTTGTTGTCAGCCACCATATGCTCCTTGGCCTTCTGCCTCCGAAAACAGATGCAAAAGATGCGTCTGAGCGCCTTCTTGACTTAAAGATGTCCAAATCAAAGCCGGATTCAGCAATATTCATGACAGACACCGAGGAAGACATCACGCGCAAAATATCAAAAGCGTACTGCCCTGAAAAGCAGGTTGAAGAAAACCCTATACTTGAGTACGCAAGATACCTTGTGTTTGAGAAGTTCGATAAGCTGAGTATTGTGCGCCCTGAGAAGTTTGGGGGTAATCTTGAGGTCAAAAATTATTCTGAGCTTGAAAAACTCTATTCTGAAGGAAAGATACACCCAATGGATCTGAAAGCATCTGTCGCAAAGGCGATAAATGAAATGGTAAAGCCTGTTCGAGAGCACTTTGTGAAAAACGCGAAGGCTCGAAAGCTAAAGGAACTTGTTGACGGGTTTAAGGTCACGCGCTAATCAAGTTTCCGTTGTCAGGAAGGGGAAAACAAAAAACTATCTTTGCCCTTCTTTTCTGTTCAATATATGCTTCTCAGAAAACCCAATTCCCTCTTTAGACAGGTAGACACGCGTTGTCCTGCCTCTCGGACCCTTGATGACAAGCCCTTGCCTGCTTAATTCTCTCACAATTCTGGATAAAAAAGACTCTTTTGAATGCCCTGCCTTTGGACCATACGCCTCTTTTACTATCGTCCTTATGGAAACCGCTCTCTCAGGAGAATCTGCCTGTATATTGTACAGCACGAAAAGAACTGAATAATGCCCTTGGGTCAACTTTAACTTTGTGTTGGGGACGAATTTAGGTATGACCGAAACATCATAATTTTCGTCATGGCTGTCATGGCTGTCATACCCTGTCATACCTTCATTTTCGGCAATAGTTGAGTTCAGTTGATTTCGGTTGAGTTTAGTTGAGTTTACTGAGTTGAGTTTAGTCAGTTGAGTTGAGTTTACTTTGATTACGCCCTCTTCCAGGTATGACAAGACCTCAGACAGCTTTTTCTCAAATCCGGCTGTTTTTTCGCGCTCTTTCTTCAAATCCTCGTAGTTCTGGACAGTAAGGCGCGCGAGTGTCTCAAACTCCTGAGCAGGTGCAGATGGTGTGCCTTTCATAGAAAAAGAATCAAGTTTCCCTTCGATTTCGCCCATTTTTGAGGCCAGAATGTGAAAATTCCTGTCAACATGGCTCTGCTCATTAAGAATAGACTGCCTGAGAGCTGAAATCTCGCCGGAATGGGCTTTTTGGGACTCCTTTAACTCATCCTTTGTAATGAATCCCGGGAAAAGGCGCTCTAAAAAGCCGCGTGCCATACGTAATGCTTGAAGACGAAAATATAAATCTCTGTGAGGACCACATAAGCCTATGATTGACATAAAACTGATAAGAGAGCGCCCTGTAGAGGTCAAAAAGAACCTTAAAAGGCGCAATAACGCAGAATACCTGAAAGTGCTCGATAATGTCATTGAAAAAGACAAGAAATGGCGCACTCTGCAAAAGAAGACAGACGAGCTAAGAAAAAAAAGGAATGATATTGGCGCGAGCGTCGCAAAGCTGAAAAAGTCGGGAAAGAGCGCTGACAAAGAGATAAACGCTATGCGCAAAGCCGCGTCAGAAATCGGGGACGCAGAAAAAGACACAGAAAATGTGAGAGAAACGCTTGATTCGCTCATGCTAAAACTGCCGAATATGCTTCATGAAAGCGTCCCGACAGGCAAAGACGAGGATGAGAACAAGGAAATACGGAAATGGGGTAAAATCCCTGAGTTCGGCTTTAAGCCAAAAGACCATATTGATATCGGGGAGGCGCTCGGCCTGTTTGATATAGAGCGCGCTGCAAAAGTCGCAGGAGCACGGTTCTATTACCTGAAAGATGCTGCTGTGCGCCTTGAGTTCGCTCTGGTGCAATACGCACTTGATATCCTTGCAAAAGAGGGATTTACTCTCACCATACCGCCCATGATACTCCGCGAGCGCGTAATGCAGGGGGCTGGGTTTCTGCCTGCTGGTGAGGAAGACATCTACAAGATTGAAAATAATGAGGAAAACAAGAGGCTCTTTTTGGTCGGTACAAGCGAGCAGGCGCTCGCAGGCATCCATATGGACGAGGTTTTGCTTAAATCCGAGCTTCCTAAAAAATACGCCGGCTACTCCTCGTGCTTTAGGACAGAAGCAGGAAGCCACGGCAGGGACACAAAAGGCATTTTCCGTGTCCACCAGTTTGAGAAGATAGAGATGTTTGTTTTCGCAGACCCTGTGACAAGCTATGACGAGCACGAGAGCATGATTTTGATTGCAGAGAAAATATTTCAGGGCCTGAAACTTCCGTACAGGATTGTTAATATATGCACCGGTGACATTGGTGTTGTCGCTGCAAAAAAATACGATCTTGAGGTATGGCTTCCGGGGCAGGGAAAATACAGGGAAGCGGTTTCATGCTCAAACTGCACAGATTACCAGGCAAGGCGCCTGAATGCAAAATACCGCGAAAAAGAGGGCGCATCCCCTGCAGGGCTTGTGCACACACTCAACAGCACAGCCATAGCGATTTCGAGGGCAATTGTCGCAATTCTTGAAAACTGCCAGAAAAAAGACGGAAGCGTGAAGGTTCCGAATGCTCTTGTGCCGTATATGGGCAGGCTGAAGGAAATCAGAAAACACTGAAAACAGCCTTTCATAGCGGTCATACCTCATTATAGCAGGTTTTCAGCTTTTTATTCCGGCTTCGAAAGCTTTAAAAACATTTGTGAGAATTAAAAACTCCTTATTTAGGAAAGCTAAGTGGCTTTCTGTTTCATATTTATACAACAAACTTTTTTCTTTTAGAAAAAGAACAATTCTACTCCATACCAAAAAGGTATGAGATGTTGGTTAGTTCTAAGTATTACACTAAACGAGGGGATGGAGTAGATATTTCCTCCAAGTCTCGGGTTGTTCATACAGCCCCGTCATAGGGACTTTGAACGTACTACTCCATCCATTCAAGTCACCAAGGAAAGAAAGTCACCTAGTGACCTCGGAACAATCGGTTGGTTTGTGGAGTGTTCCGGGCTTTGGTGCACCAAGCAAGGGCAATTGACGGTATCGTATCCATCCCCTCCGATCCGTTTTGCCCGAGGAAAATTGGTTTGGTGCACCATTGATTTTTTGTATTTATATATCATTATAGTATATATTAAATAAACATATAAACATTTCCCTCCAAAAACACCTTATGAAAAGAGAGGAATCTTTTGTCACAAACCTTGCAAAGCTGTATGTCCTGCTGATTCTTTCGCGAGGGCCTGCGCACGGATACGACATCATGAAGAGCTTTCGCGAGGCAACAGGAAAGGTGCTTTCCTGCGGGCAGGTGTACCCACTTCTTGACACAATGCAAAAAAAGGGGCTTGTGGCATACCATGAAGAAAGCGACGGCAACAGGAAAAGAAAGGTTTATTCTTTGACGCGCGATGGCAAGGCATTTGCAGACGACCTTAAGGCAAAGATTGTGAAGCTTCTCGATCTCTAAGCGCACTGCCGAAAGCTTGATAAGTGTTTAATTCTAATTGCACCACTCGATAGTTATTGCCACCCCTGTTATTTGGGTTGGTTTTTATGTTCCACCCTTTTTGTGTCTTGTTTGAAATCAAGGCAACTTTGTACGACCCGCGCATCTTGATGGTGTGACGGCGAAGAGACTTCAGTTAGTTCTAGGGGTGGTTTTAAAGGATGAATTCTAATGAGTAAAACAGAACTATATTGTTTGGGATGTGAAAATGAAGGCAAGTTTTCTTGCCCAGGAAAAGAGAAAATTGAAAAAAGGGTTGTTGTTGTACCGGATATTGATGGAGTCAAACACAACTTCCCGCTTTGGCCCGCGTGCCATAGTTTGTTCGGTACAAAGTAATTTTTTCCACCAAGATACTGATAGAGGGATAATAATGACGAAAAAGAAGGGTGGTCAAAACAAACCACACGATGATGTTATTGCTGACAGAAAGGCGGCGCATTTGGAGAAAACTAAAAAAATATAGGGGTTTCACCCCATTTTCTTTTTTCCGCCAATATATAACTTAATGATGTATTTTCTTCCAGAACCAAAAAACGCGAGGGGAAAACATATATGTGTTGCTGAGAATAGATTTTTGCTTTACAATCAACCCTAGTGATTTCAACGTCGCGCATTCTGAAAAGAATGATATGAAAGACGTTAGCTTAGTTCTTAGATTGTTGGGTTGATGAAAGAAAGTGGTGAATTACATGCTTGTAGAAGCGGTTGCAGAAACACCAGAAGTCATGGCAAGTACGCCCGGCTTCGAAGCAGTGTTCGCAATAGCAGGTCTGCTCGCGCTAGCATATTTACTATTGCGAAACAGAGAGTGATTTCGAGGGCAATCAACCCTCAGTGCTTACGACAAAATATTAATTCGGTGCATCCCGTTCTTTGAAAAGCATGTGTTTGCTTTTTTGGGTTGCGCCTGTATTTTTTTCCACCAATATATCATTAAATTATATATATGCGCAAACCAAAAAGATTTATATTCACCAACTCATAATCAAAGTAGTTGCGCACTCAAACCACATTTTGTTTGCGGGCGTTAACTGTCAGGTCATTTTCCATTACAGAATATTAATTTCTTTTTTGAGCCCCGTTGTCGCAGGACAGCATGACGGTTCGAATAATCTTACTTTTCTATCACGATAGTGCCTTTGTTTTACATTTACGCGGCAGGGTATGTCGGCTTTTTTTCACTCCGTTTAGAGCGCACCTCTGCCGCACTCTTTCTTCAGTCACCTCTTTCTGGGCAGGTAGTCGCTATATGGGTGCTGCTAGTTTTTTTGCCTGCCCACCTCCCCTTTTTTAATACAATATATCAATATCTTATATATTGCGCGCAACACCTTTTATAAACATTCCCAACCGTTCTATAGAACCATGCCTTATGAACTCATAATTGCAGAGAAGCCGAGCGCAGCCAAAAAGATTGCGTACAGCCTTGCTGATGGCGCACCAACACCCGATAAAAAAGGGAAAGTAACGACCTATGCTCTCACGCGAAACGGGGTAGAAATAAAGGTCGCGTGCGCGGTCGGGCACCTCTATGGTGTGGCTGCAAAGACAAAAGCATGGACATACCCTATTTTTGATGTTGAATGGAAACCAACTTATGAGACAAATGATACGGCATCATTTGCAAAACCATATCTTAACAACATAAAGGCGCTCGCAAAAAAGGCAGAAAGCTTTGTTGTTGCATGCGACCTTGATGTTGAAGGAGAGACCATAGCATACAATATCCTGCGCTTTGCTTGCGGAGTGAAAGATGCAAAGAGAATGAAGTTCTCGACAATGACTGCTTCAGACCTTTCAGAAGCATATGACAACCAAGCGCCGCATATTATATTCGGGCTTGCGAATGCAGGTGTTACGCGCCACATTCTTGATTTTTATTTCGGTATAAACATGAGCCGTGCTTTATCGCTTGCTTTAAAATCAGCAGGGCGCTACAAGATCCTCAGCGCAGGACGAGTCCAAGGTCCGGCACTCGCAATTCTTTCAGTGCGCGAGAAAGAAATCAAGGCTTTTGTTCCTGTGCCTTTCTGGAATGTTGAACTCATAAATGAAAAGTTCAAGGCAGGCCATGAAAAGGGCGACATCTTTGAAAAAGAGATTGCAGAAAAAATTGTGTCTGATTGCGCAGGCAAAGAAGCTGTTGTTTCTTCTGTAAACAAAAAAGAATACAAACAGAACCCGCCGACTCCGTTCAACCTTTCAGACCTTCAGATGGAAGCGCACAAACTTTTTGGCATGACGCCGCGCGACACACAGGTGGTTGCGCAGAAGCTTTACGAGCAGGCACTCATCAGCTATCCGAGAACGTCTTCGCAAAAGCTGCCGCAAAAACTTGGCTTAAAAAGCATTGTTGAAAAACTTGGCAAAAACATAGAATATAAAAATCACGCGCTTGAAGTTCTGAAAACAAAAATGATTCCAAATGAGGGTAAAAAGACAGATGACGCGCATCCCTCTATATATCCTACCGGAGAATTGCCAACTGTGTCACTTGACACAAAAAACAAAAAAATATATGACTTGATTGTAAAACGATTTTTTGCAGTCTTTGGCACGCCTGCAATCCGCGAATCGCTCAATGTAAAAATCGCAATCGGAGACCACATTTTTATTGCGCAGGGAAAGCGCACTGTAGAAGAGAATTGGTTCGCACTCTATGCGCCTTATGTGCGCCTTGACGAAGTCATACTTCCTGAAATGAAAGAGGGCGAAAAGATTGATGTAAAAAAGATTGAGCTTCTGTCAAAAGAAACAAAGCCTCCTGCAAGATACAACGAAGCCTCAATTGTTCGCGCACTTGAAAAAGAGAACGTCGGCACAAAAGCGACAAGGGCAGACATCATCGGCACACTATACAAGCGCGGCTATCTTCACAACAAGCGGATTGAAGTGACAGACCTCGGCATGCAGGTTGTCGAAACCCTGCAAAAGCACTGCCCTAAAATAATTTCTGTTGAGCTGACAAGGCACTTTGAGCAGGAAATGGAAGATATTGAGCATGAAAAAATCACAAGCGAAAAAGTGATTGATGACGCAAAGACAGAACTTGGAACTCTTCTTGAACTGTTCAGATCACATGAAAAGGAGATTGGAGAAGCACTTCTTGTTGCGCAGGACAAAACACAGGACGCGCAAAGTATCCTCGGCCCCTGCCCAAAATGCGGCAAGGACCTGAAAATGATAATTCTTCGCGGGCGCGGAAGGTTTGTCGGCTGCTCCGGATACCCAAACTGCAAGACAGCATTTCCCCTACCGCGCACAGGAAAGATTGTTCCTCAGAATAAAATCTGCGACAAGTGCAATACTCCTATTATTGCTGTTTACAGGAAAGGCTCGCGCGGGTGGAAGATGTGCCTTGACCCGAAGTGCGAAACAAAAAAGGACTGGGCAAGCAACAAGGCTGTCAAGGAGACCAATAAAGAGAGCGCTTCAAAAGAGTGAGTATTTTTTTGGTGTTATATATAATGTAATGATATGTTGGTTGAAAAAAATAAAATTAAATAATCTCCTTGAAGACGCCAATCATAATAAGAATGACACCAAAAAGCCTCACCAGTATGAGGATTGTTTTTTCGGGTGCACTATACGTTTTATTTCCAGTGCACAATCCTTCATCATTATACCCATGCATGTTCTCTCCTTTGCGACAACTTGGTTTTTTGGCGACCTGCGCTGGTCGTTTGTTCGTATACTATACATCTCCTGCCTCAAACAGAGGAAAATCAGGAGAATTTAATCTGGTACTCTGTAGTTAACGTGTCATTGATACTACAGAAATTCAGTAGATATCTTTGGACTTTTATGTAGCTGACAACAAAAATCAGTCCTATAACTATAGCAACCACAACAGTCTGTGGCTGAAGCCCTGCAACACAAAATGCTGCCGTGGCAAAAAAAGCCATTGCAGACTGGGTTACAGAATACATTTTGTAGTTCATATATTTCTCCAGACCAGAACAAAAGCAACGCTAATTGAATCGTCCCGGTCATCTATCTTGCTTATTACGCGACCGCTTTATTTTTTCCGTTCGCGCTCACCTCTTTCAAAAACCGTCAGAACGGCAAGAAAAACAAGAGGAGTTCTTCTTTCGATTTATTGTAAGTACTAGTTTATTCAAAGAAACGAAATTTAAACATTCGTATTGCCAAAAAGGGGCTTTTTCAGTTCTACTTCACCAAAACCCACTTGCTAACATCATGTATTCTTGGAGAATGCAGCACACAATAGTTTCTGCATTCGACAAATCTTTCTTTTGATCAAACTGTTTCTACGAAGCAACATCACAAATGCCTGCTTCGGAGATGTTGGAACGTAGCGCAGCGAAGTGACTTCATCTTTGCGAGCCATCAAGCCAACAGGTGGCGAAGTAAAGAAAAGTTTGCATTAGAAGATGCCAAACTTCTTCCCTGCATCAACAAGCCCCTCGTTCTTTATCAGAAACTCTGCGCTCCCGCCCTCTGGCTGGGAGCGGTGCTTGATGATAGTTGCCTTGCGCCTTGTTCCACTTGCTCTTTCAATATGAATGAGGCATCTTGAAGAATACTTTGGTATATCGCGCCCGACCAATTCAAGTTCGCCAGAATCAAAATCAGAGTAAACCTGATTTGTGACAAGGACAGGTATCTTGTGCTCGCGTGCAATTCTCGACAGCTCTGCAAACTGTTTTGAAAGCATGCTGTTTGCTTTTGCAATATCGGCTTCATGTGTATGGATGCGATAAAGCGCAACAATTGAGTCAACCACAATCAAGCCTACGCGGTCTGTCTTGGAAATCTTTGCTGTTTCTGCTATTGCCTTTGCCTGCTCTTCAAATGTCTTTGGCGAATATAAAATAACATTTTCAAGACCTTCTTTTGTGTGCGCCTGAAGATACCGTTCTACAGAGAAGCTTCCTTCCGGGTCAATAAAGACTGCTTTTTTGCCGGACTTTATGCATGAGAGGACGGCCTGAAGAGCAAAGTTTGTCTTGCCGCATCCGCTTGCGCCATAGACTGTTGTTATTATTTCAGGCTCAAGCCCGCCACCTAGAAGAGAATCAATGCCTGTTACTTTGAGTGCAAGCTTTTGCATACGCCTTGTTCTGATGGCATATTTAAAACATTAAGTGATAATAGTTAATTGTTTGCAATAATACTGTAAAGGTGATATTTTGGCAAAGGAAATACAGCTTAAGGTCGGCGAAATCCCATCCAACGCGCAATCTGATATCGGCATCGGAATTGTCCGCCTGGATACGAGAAAAATGCAGGAACTCAGCCTGCACGAAGGGGACGTTGTCGAGGTTGAAGGAAAAAGAAAGACCGGTGCAATAGCTGTTCGCCCATATCCATCTGATGTCGGGCTTGATGTAATTCGCATGGATGGTTACCTGCGAAGAAATGCAGGCACATCAATCGGCGAGAACGTGATAATCAGAAAAGCAGAAGTGACTGAGGCAAAAAAGGTCACTGTTGCCCCTGCTGAAAAAGGTATGCTTCTTCAGGTACAGGGAGACCAAATCAAACGAATGCTTCTTGGGCGCGTTGCAGCAAAAGGAGATATCATTGCCCCTGCGACAAGGCGGCAAAGGCAGTCCTTTCCGCTTGAGGATTTGTTTGACATCAATATAGAAGACATGTTTTCATTCGGCCTTGCAGAAATGCGGTTCATTGTTGCAGGCACGACACCCAAAGGTATTGTCAAGATAACAGATATGACTGCTGTCGAGGTATTGCCGCAGGCAGTTGAGGTCAAAGAAGAGGAAGCAGCGCTTCCGGTAATAACTTATGAGGATATTGGCGGGCTTCGTGAAGAAGTGAAAAAGGTTCGTGAAATGATAGAGCTTCCGCTTAAGCACCCTGAGCTTTTTGAGCGCGTTGGCATTGATCCGCCAAAAGGCGTTCTTCTTTATGGTGTTCCGGGAACAGGAAAAACACTTCTTGCAAGAGCTGTTGCAAACGAGTCCGGTGCGAACTTCATCGCAATAAACGGACCTGAGGTAACGTCAAAATGGTACGGCGAAAGTGAGAAGAAGATACGCGAGATATTCAAGCAGGCGCAGGAAAATGCACCGACAATAATATTTATTGATGAGATAGATTCTCTTGCCCCGAAAAGAGAAGAAGTAACCGGAGAGGTTGAGCGCAGGATGGTTGCCCAGCTTTTGACGTCCCTTGATGGTTTGCAGAGCAGAGGGCAGGTAATTGTCATTGCCGCGACAAACAGGCAGAACGCACTTGACCCTGCACTCCGAAGGCCGGGTAGGCTTGACAGAGAAATTGAGCTTGGCGTTCCAGACCGAAACGGCAGGAAAGAGATCCTACTGATTCATACAAGGAGTATGCCTCTTGCAAAAGATGTGAATATTGACAAGATTGCAGACACCACACATGGTTATGTCGGTGCTGACCTTGGCGCTCTTGCGCGCGAGGCTGCTATGTCTGCACTTAGAAAGATACTTCCAAAAATAAACCTTAAGGACGCAAAAATATCTCCTGAGATACTGAAGAACCTTGAGGTTGATATGAAAGACTTCAAAAATGCCCTGCTTCAGGTTGAGCCGTCTGCAATGAGAGAGGTTCTTGTTGAGATTCCGAAAGTTAAGTGGAGTGATGTCGGCGGCCTTGAAGAAATGAAGCAAAACCTGAAGGAAATGGTCGAGTGGCCGCTCAAGCACCCGAAAGCATTCAAGAAAATGGGCATACGGCCGCCAAGAGGAATACTCATGTATGGGCTTCCGGGAACAGGAAAAACACTTCTTGCAAAAGCTGTTGCAAATGAGTCTGAAGCAAATTTCATATCCATAAAAGGCCCTGAGCTTTTGAGTAAGTGGGTCGGTGAAAGTGAAAAGCACATCCGCGAGATGTTCAAGCGCGCAAAGCAGGTTGCGCCATCAATCATATTCCTTGATGAAATTGACGCCCTTGCTCCAAAACGCGGCACGCACGCAACGTCTGTTATAGACCAGGTCGTGACACAGCTTTTGAGTGAGATGGACGGGCTCGAAGGGCTCGAAGGTGTTGTCGTAATAGGTGCGACAAACAGGCCGGACATGATTGACTATGCACTGCTTCGCCCCGGAAGGTTTGACCGCCACGTGCACATTCCTGTGCCTGATGCAAACACAAGAAAAAAGATATTCGAAATCCATACAAAGAAGATGCCTGTTTCAAAGGACGTAGACTTTGATGCCCTTGTAGCAGATACAAAAGGCTTTGTCGGTGCAGACATAGAAGCTGTTACAAGAGAGGCTGCGCTTCTGGCACTACGGCACAACATGGATGCAAAAGAGGTTCCAATGAAATACTTCCTTGCTGCACTGAAAAAGGTAAAGGCCTCTGCAAGCAAAGAAGAAATAAACGCATTCAGGAAAAAGGTCGAAGAAACCAAAAAGCTTCGCGAGGATGCAAAAAGCGTAAGTTATGTAGGGTAAGGCGATTATGTGGCTGAGCTAGGGCTTTCAACAATGGAGCGCCTGATGAAAAAAGCAGGTGCAAAGCGCGTGTCAAAGGATGCTGCGCTTGAGCTTGGGCTGCTGCTCGAGAATATCTCTGCAATAATTTCAAACGATGCTGCTGAATTCGCGCTTCATGCAGGAAGAAAAACCGTTTTTGCAGAAGACATAAAGCTTGCTGCGAAGAAAAAAGGATTCTAGTTCTATCGGCATGCAACTCGCGCAACATATTTAAATAGCGCAAGAGAGACTCATCTGCATGGAAGACGAAAAGGAAATCATTGGTTTGATTGCAAAGAACGCTAAAATGTCCGAAAAAGACGTTCTTAAGGAAATTGAGGAAAAGGAACTAGAGTTCAGCGGCATGGTCTCGCGCGAGGGCGCGATTTTTTTGATTGCCCGTGAACATGACATAGACCTTCTTGAGCCAAAGCAGCAGACAACAAAAATAAAGGATATTGCTGCCGGAATGAGTAATGTTTCTTTCTTTGGAAAAGTGACCGGGATCGGGGATATCCGGGAATTTAAAACAGACAAGGGCGAAGGCAAGGTTGCGAGCATATTTTTAGGGGATGAAACCGGCACAATACGGATGTCTCTCTGGAATGAAAAAACAGAAGCCCTAAGCAAAATAAAGAAGGGAGATATTCTTGAAATAATGGGGGCTTATACAAAAGAAGACAACCGCGGCTCTGTTGAAGCAAGGATTGGCAAAGGCGGGAATCTAAGAAAAGTCTCAAAAGACGAAGGAATAAAGATTGAAGCCGTTGCTTTCAATGACACACGTGATGTGAGAAACGAGGCAAAAGACTTTAACAGCGCACAGGAAAGAGACAATGTTTCTGCAAAAGCGTATATTGTCCACATCTATGACAGGCAAATACTCTATCATATGTGCCCTGAGTGCAGAAAGAAGCTTCAGGATGGCTCATGCAATGAGCACGGCAAGGTTGAGCCCTCAAAATTCATGGTTCTTTCATGCATACTTGATGACGGAACCTCAACCATGAACGCTGCCTTTTTCAATAAGGGTGTTGAATCCATTCTTGGCAAGAGTGCTGAAGAAATAGAAAAAACCATTACTGAAAAGGGCGCTCTTGAACTTGTAAAGGCTGCGAACCTTCTTGGGCAGGAACTTTACGTTTCCGGGTTTGTGAAAAAGAACAGCTTTACAGGGCGCCTTGAGATTTCGATAAACTCTGCAAAAGCTGTTGACACAAAAACGGAAATAAATAAGATGGTGGGCGCTCTTGGTGCAGCACCGAAAAAGCAGGAAGCAGCATAATATTGATGGGGTGTTTTTAATGGAAGATGAAGAAAAAGAAGAACCCATAGAAGAAAGTATGGATGAAACTACAAATGAAACAGAAACGTTTGATGAAGACAGAAAAGTAGATATTGAATCGTTACCGGGTATCGGACCAAAAACAGCCGAAAAACTAAAAGAGGCGGGCTACAGCGAACTTATGACGATTGCAACCGCAAGTGCCGGAGAAATTGCAGCAATCGCGGATATCGGAGACGGGGTTGCCGCAAAGGCTATTGCCGCTGCGCGCTCTGCACTCTCAATGGGCTTTGAAACAGGCATAGATGCTCTTGAGCGAAGAAACAAGGTCGGCAAAATAAAAACGGGCAGTACTGAACTTGACAATCTCCTTGGCGGAGGTGTAGAAACCCAAGCTATAACAGAATGCTACGGAGCATTTGGTTCCGGAAAAAGCCAGTTCGCACACCAGCTTGCGGTTAATGCCCAGCGCCCGAAAGAAGATGGTGGTGTAGGCGGCTCAGTCATATTTATTGATACTGAAAACACATTCCGGCCAGAGCGAATTAGAGACATGGCAGAGGCCATGGGAATGGACACAACGAGCGTTCTTGAAAACATCCATGTCGGAAGGGCATATAATTCAGACCATCAAATGCTTTTGGCAGAAAAAGCCAAGGACATAATCAAAGAAAAGAACGTAAAACTCCTAATCGTGGACTCCATAACCGCGCACTTTCGGGCAGATTATGTTGGCCGGGGAACTCTTGCGAACCGGCAACAGAAAATAAACCAGCACATCCACAATCTGCAGAAGCTTGCAGACACATACAATCTTGCAATATACATCACCAACCAAGTGATGTCGCGACCGGACGTAATGTTTGGAGACCCGACAACCGCTATTGGGGGGCACATCCTGCATCATGCCGCCACATACAGAGTATACTTAAGAAAAAGTAAGGGAGAATTAAGAATCGGTAAAATAGTTGATTCTCCAAACCTCCCGGAAGGCGAAGCCATATTCAAGGTCAATAAAGACGGTATCCGGGATAAATAGCTTTTTAGCTGTTTTTTGTCTGGGTTCTAAAAAATATCTTTTTCGCTTACAATGACAAAATCGCCGACAGACTTGACTGCGCTGAAGGGTATTATTATCCTTCCTTTGTCGTCCTGTTGCAGCTGAAGGTCTGATGTTGCCCTTGTTGGATCAGTCAAAAGAAGGTTCATAAGTTCTCCTGTTTCCGGAACAAAAGAAATATCTCCGACACTGCCAAATTTTTTGCCTGTTTCATCACTGACTATTGTTTTTCCTGTAAGTTCCCGCGTTCTTGTTTTTGTCTCAACCATGACATCACCCACCTAAATATTCGGGGTAAAGTTAATAAACGTTTGGACTCTCTATGCTTTCACGAGCAAAGTCTTGATTTTTGGCTCAAGAGCGTATTTGTATCTTTTGCCTTTCTTTTCCCTGCAAACAATGTTTGCCGACTCAAGGCGGCGAAGCATGTTGTTTACCCCCCGAAGGGCATGCGCCTTGGTTTTGTATTCCGGCAGGTCTGCCTTTGAAACGATGTCTGTGGGTGTAAGGGGCTCTTTTGAAAGAATCTCAAGCAGATGCACCTGCTTTTGTGTAAGGGTTGAAAGTATTTCATCTGCATCAAAATTCGTGGGCTCTGTCCCGTCCAGATACGAAAGGTCGATTATTGATGCGTCCCGTGCACTTGCTTTTAGCACGAGATTGTTGCATATCTTTATGACCTCCCGCGGAAACCCTCCTGTTTTAGAGTATATTTTAAAGATTGTGTCTGCTGTAAAGGGGTCTGTCCCACGGCCCCCGACGCTTTCTATTCGTTTTCGAATAAGCTCAAAGGTCTCGTCTTTTGTCAGAGAATTCATGTTTATTGAAATAGTAACCCTTTGTGAAAGCGTTTCAAGCTTGTCAAGGTGTGTTGACTTGAAGGATGGCAAGCCTGCGAAAATCGCTGACTGCCCTTCAATCTGGTCTATGAGCGCGCGGAACCACTCAAGAACATCTATATCAGATTCATTGGCTTCATCAATCAAGAGTATTGGTGGCTTTCCTTTGTACTTTTTGTTTACATTTTCAGAAAAATTGTACAGGCTTACGTCTTTTGGCCCGAAAAGCTTGCGCGCTATGCCGGTGCCGAAATAAATCTGGCTAAATATATTTAGGAGCTCGTCCTTTGTTGTTGGTGGTTTTGGCAGATAGAAAGAAGGGCTCTGCATCGCTATTTTCTTAAGAAGTGTTGTCTTTCCAGAGCCTGTTGGTCCGAGAACAACCGCATACTTCTGCCCTGCAGAAAGGCCTCTTTCCAGTTCAGAGATAATGCCCGCACACCCGACAAAAAGCTCCGGGCGAATTTCAAGAGCAAATGGGTTTTTTGACCAGCCTGTCTTTGAAAACCAGTTGTTTGTTTCAAAATTCATAAAAATCCCATATAAATAGTAAGTATTTATTGCCTACAACATAATTTAAAAATGTTGCGCAAGTTAACGTGATGTTCATGAGATGTTTTGTTGCAATTGAGATTCCACGTGAAGAAAAAGTGACTATTAAAAAAGCGCAAAATATGTTCACGCGATTTTCAAGTGTGCGGCTCCTGAACGAAAGCCTGCTTCACCTGACACTGGAATTTCTTGGGGATCTTGAAGAAAAAGAAGTTATTCTTGTAAAAAAGGCCATGAAACTCGCTGTTGCCGGCAAACCCCGGTTTTCGTGTAGAGGAGGGAAACTATGTGTTTTCCCGTCAGAGTCTTTCTTTCGTGTAATTTGCCTTGAGCTTGAGAAAAACGAGGCATTGCGTGAGCTTCAAAAAGATTTGTCTTCAAAAATATGCTGCGAACTTGAAAAAGAAAATCACTGTGCTGAGCGCACTTTTGTGCCGCATATAACATTCGCGCGCGTCAAAAGCATGCAAGAAAAAGAAAAAATACTCACATCAATATCTGCTGCCAATAATAAAGCCCAAAAAATATCTTTTGATGTAAATGAGATCATACTCATGCAAAGTGTCCTTGGGCCTGCCGGCGTAACTTATAAGGCTCTTGAGAAAAATAAGTTGGGTAACTAAGGGGGTGTTTAGTTGAATGAAAAAGATATCACAAACGTATGCCTTCTTGTTGCCATTGTCGGCATTGTCATCATTTATCTCGCAGATACCAATCTGGATCCTCTGCCAATAACAGGTGCCGAACTATCAAAGGCGCTTGTTGGTGAAAAAGTAGTTCTTTGTGGAAAAATAACTAGTGTAAGTACTAGTGAAAAAGGGACTTTTTTTCTGAAAATTGATGACGGAACAAAAACAGATGTTGTGCTGTTTCAAAATAGGGCAACAAAAGAGACTGTAGAAAATATAGAAAAGGACAAACAAGCATGTATTACGGGGACTGTGGCGGAATACAGGAATACTATAGAGATTATCGCAACAAAGGTCTCTGCCTCATGAGTGCCTTACCTTAACAGCAATCCCGCTGGTGAACTCGCGCATCTCCCGCGCATTCAATATCGCGGTGCCGCATGCAATCACATTTTTCTTGGAATCAACTACAAAAACCTCATCAAGCGGCCGTATTTTCCTGCCTGCCGAAACAACAAACTTTGAGAAAACACTTTTTCCATCTTTTGCAAAAGGCACGGCATCGTCAGAAACCATGACAGAATAATCATTTCCTGTTTGTGAAATTATTTTATTTGCCCCAAAAACGGTTGGCACAAAAACCCCGTCATTTGCCCGTATTGTTCCAAGCAGTTTGTCTTGTTCGAATGCGCGGCGCACCCTGCCGGTCTTTTTTGATACCTCCATGTGACTGTTTTTCGATAATACGCCGTCTGCTTTTTCACCATACTGAAATTGCAGTGCACAACGTACAAGTTCACGCGGCTCGGTGTGTGAAAATGTTCTGTTTTGTTCACCTGCAGGAATTGAAGATGAAAACGGGTGGCGTATGCACAAGCCAGCGGGTATCTTTTTGCCATACCATAAAAAGCGCTGCTTGGTCTTGATTTTTGCTGCGCGGTTAAGTGCCCTGCGTATATATGGATTGCGCAAGCTTGCTTTTTCAAAATACAAAAACGGGTGTTTTTTTGTCATGCATTCTTTTTTTTCAAAGAAAGCGTATTTTGAAACCATTGTCTTATATGCATGATATAACGCAGGATTTGTGTGTGCCCTGTGCTCTACGAGGTTCCACAGCCTTCCAGCCCTAATTGCCTGGTGTATGCGCCTTATTTCAGCAAAAGTGACATAGAGGTTGTGGCGCGCAATCAAGTTAACGTCAAGTTCACGTGGAGTATGTGAAGAACAAACAGGGCATTCACATGGAAGATCTACAAGTTCATCTACCTTGAGTGTGCCGTATGGTGTCATATATCTCCCATCCCGCGCATAAAGGGCATATGCTGCGCTGTCAAAAATATCCACACCACACGCAACAAGAAGCGAGAACACCATTGGATGTCCTGCCCCGAAAGCGTGAACCGGCCTGTTTGACGGAATGGCGCTCTTGCATGCGATAATTACTTCAATAAGTTCCCGAAAACGATATTGCTCCATCAATGGCACGATGCCTCCTATGGCAAACACATCAGGGTTTGCCTTGACCGTAGCTTCTGCAGACAGCTTTCTAAGATCTGGATACAAACCCCCTTGTATTGGTCCGACAAGCTGCTGCTCTTTCACGTGTTCACGCGCCATGTTCACGCGTTGTGCTGTCTTGTTCACGGCATCAAGTGCATCCTTATGTGAACTCGATGGTTCTGTAAATACATCAAGAGGTGTTATAATATCAGAGCCTATCGCTTTTTGGATTTTCAATGTCTCTTCCGGAAGTATCTGTACGTGCCCTCGTGAGTGCATCTGGTACGTCCCGGAGTCTGTGTAGATTGGGCCTGTCCACTTAAAGTGCTTGTGAAGGCCACGTGAAGAAATATCTTTGAATGTGTCTGAGCGCTTTATGATGTATGCATTTGTAATTATAATCTGGGCGCCAAACTCTTTCTTTAGCTCCTTTGGCTCTATTGTCATCTTGTTTGGATTAACAACAATTGCGATTTCAGGAGTTGTAATTTTATAGCTGCCGAAAGCCCATCGCCCAATTCGCCCCGCAGCATCCCTTTCAAGTATTTCAAACATCATAAAACCTCTATGAGACCCTGAAGTCGCTGTCGCTCCAACATCCCGAAAAGCATAGCTTTTCAGGACGCCCTAAAGGACAGGGTTTGCTTGGTTCGATTTCAAGCTTTTCGGAAATCTGCTCCGCAAATTTCCTGCATTTCTGAAATACAGGAAATACACGAAAGTGTATTTCTGAAATTCCAACCGGCAACTCCACCCTAAAGGGGAGAGTTTCAACGGTTGTAAATGAGCTAAGTTGAACTAAAAGTATTATATTATTCACTTTAGAAGGAACACCATGAAAGAATCTGTGATTATTGAGGAATGCGGCAGATGTTCGTGGAATAAATGCGTCTTCTGCAGCTTCAGCAAAAAGGAGTGTGTGTGTGAACCGGATTTTAGTCGCCTAAAGAATAATCTTGAGAGAAAAATTGTGCCCGGTGCAGAGCGGCTGAAATATTTCAACTCAGGCAGTTTTTTGGATGAAGCCCAAATTTCAGAAAAATTCAGGAACTATATTCTTGAAGTTTGTGCAAAAAACGGCATAAAAGAGCTTTTTGTTGAATGCAGGCCGGAATATATAACTGAAAAAAGCCTTGCACAACTCAAAAAAGAAAATGATCTTTTCGGAAAAGCGAAACCAAAAATTTACTTTTGCCTTGGACTTGAAGTCGCGGATGACGAAGTCCTGAAAAAAATGCATAAGGGGTTCTGTGTACAAGATTCTGTGAACGCTGCGCAACGTTTGAAAGAAGCGGGTTTTTATGTAAGGACCTATCTTCTGGCAAACCCGCCCTATGTAAAGGACATCAAAAAGTCGCTTTTTGCATCTGTTGCCTTTGCACTTCAGTACAGCGACCTTGTTGCAATAATCAACACGTTTGCCCGTGCGCCTGCGCCGTTGTTTGATATGTGGCTTTCCGGTGCATGGAATCCTCTTGATAAGAAAGATTTTGAAAAAATTACGCGCGCATTTCGAAAAAATAAAAAAATCGAGCTGTACTTTGATGACTATCTTGATTACCCACGCTTCGCAAAACATGAACGGCTGGTCGGGGCAACCAGAGAAAACCTTGTTCATCCGCACTATGTTGTCTGGCAGGACTACCTCGCTCGTTTTTATGAGACGCCAAAAACAAAAAAATATGCCCTTTTTCTCCCATGCAGCTTCAAAAAGCCATATTCTATGTCAAGAACGCATAAAGAGATACTCAGGCGCCTTGTCTCGCTTCCGCAATATAATGAAATACACCAACTCATGATATCAAACCCTGGCGTTATCCCGCGCGAGTTTGAGGCAAAGTATCCTTTTGCCAACTATGACTGGCCTGAGTGGCAGGAAAACAAAAAAATCAAAAAAGAATATACTGATGTGACAAAAGAGAGGCTGCAAAAATACCTTTCGCGCCATAAGTACAAGCGGGTCTTTGCATACTTCAAGCCGGACTCAGAAAGCTTCATTGCGCTTTCGCGCGCATGCCGTGAACTTGGTGTGAATCTTATTCCGTGCTTTGATAAAAAAACGTATGATGGCCTAACTGACAAGGACGGGGTTCTCTACAACCGGAAAATGCTTGATGTGCTTATAAAAACCCTGCGCGACAAAATGTAAAACACATTTGTTTATGCAATGCGGGGCGTGTCTGATGAAAAAACAATATCTTGAACGAATTGAAAACACCAGAAAGATTCTTGATACAAAAAAGCTTGATGCAATCCTTCTTTTTTCAGGTGAGTCCTTAAATGACCTTTCTTCTGAAAACACTTATTATCTTAGCGGGTTTTTTGATGTCTGGAGTCATGCAGTTCTTGTGACAAAAAAAGATGCTGTGTGTTTCACAGCCGACATACTACGCGCTGAAAAAGAGTGCGCGCTTGATGTTGCAAACGCGCGCACGGAAAAGATACATGCGTTTTTGAACAAAAGGCATATGCGGCGAATTGGTATTGACTCAAGGTTTTCCTATATCCAGTGGAACAAAATCAGGGGGAAACTAAAAAGGCCTGTTTTCTGTGACATTTCAAAAGAGATGCTTGAAATAAGAGGCATAAAAGGCAAAGAAGAATTATCAAAAATGCGCCTGGCCGCAGGCATTGCAAAAAAAACTCTTGATGTTGTGCAAAAAAACCTGCGCCTTTTTGATGAAGGCGCGCTTATTCGCAAAGTCAAGCAAGAATTTGCCCTAAACAACGCAGAGCCTGCTTTTGCCCCTATTGTTGCGGGCGATGCTAATTCGGCAAACATACATTATTTTGAATGCAACCAAAAATACAATAAAATCCTGATGGCAGACCTCGGTGCAAGGGCAGGGTTTTACAATTCTGATTTCACGAGAACACACATCCTCTGCAAGGACAAAGAAATGCTTCGGGCGCATGATACGATTGCGCGCCTTGTTGACGGGCTTTTGGATTTTGTTGCTGTCGGAAAAACCAGCCTTGATGTACACAACTATGCAAAAGAATTTCTTGTGAAAGCAGGATACAAAAAAGAAGCTTTTTCTAATTTTCACGCGCTTGGGCACGGGGTCGGACTCAATGTCCACGAGTGCCCGCATATAACAGAGAGGGCGCCTTCTGCAAATACGGTTCTTCGGGAAAATATGGTCTTTGCGCTTGAGCCGGCACTTTATTTAAAAAATAAGTTCGGAATCCGGATAGAAAGCACGTTTTTGCTTACGAAAAAAGGATTGAAAGAACTCTGAGTACATATATTATTTATTTGATGCCCCTGCAAGCTTCTGACCGCCTACAAGTGCATGCGGGCAGACACACGCGCTCGAAAACTCCGCGCCCCCGTCTTCTGAGATTTGCTGTGTTTCTTTTGTCAACACAACGTTCTTTAGAAGATCCTGAACAGTGCCTGAAAAAACCGCGTATCTTGCAGGAGTAAGAACTCCCTTATCTACAATAAACGCGTTTCTAAGCTCAAACCCGAATGTGCCTGTCTCAGGGTCTGCTGTTGCAATCCCTGCATTTTCCACGAAAATTCCTTTCATATCAGAAAGTATGTTCTCCAGTTTTTCTTTTCCGGGTTCTACAACAAGGTTGTGTGCCGCGCAATAAGGGCCTGCTGCGTAGAGTTTTTCAGGCCCGAGCGCGCTTGTGCGAAGTGCGCATCCGTTTGAGGATTCATTGAAATAGCTTGCATATCTCTGGTCATAAAAATAGTCTTTGAATATTCCTTTTTCAACAACTTGCTTTTTTGTTGTCTTGTTTCCTTCTGCATCAACGGAGAATGACGCCATGGCGCTGTCAAGGCGCCCGTCTACTGACGCAGAAAAGCTTTCTGATGCAACGCGCTCGCCCTGC